>JBCBGR010000012.1:0-19544 GCA_038526555.1 Pseudomonadota bacterium | reverse complement strand
AAGCAAGCCTAACCGACATTGGCTTCCCTGTCTGGGAAGAGACGGACAATCCTGCGACACAGCTTTTTCTGTAGGGTTGCATTGTCACATTGCATTTTTACAGGGTAGCCATGCGCGCCTGACCGCTAAATCCCTGATTTAGAATGCTTTGTTAATCACTGTGACACTCTTTTCATCGGGGTGTCGCGGAAGATTCTTCGACCCGCCGTCTCCTTGTCATGGAACCGCCCTAGCGCGCCGCGCGAAAACGGACCTTCAAAGGAGATTCTCTTATGCTTCGCGCAATCCTCATCGCCACAGCCCTGACACTCCCGTCACTGGCGACCGCGCAAACCCTCGACAACACACAGATTGACCGCGCCGATGTGCCAGATTCTGTCTGGACGACCGCACGCAGCATCGCCCCAACAGCTGCCTTCATCGAATTCGGTGTCGAATGGGAAGGTGATCTGAAAACCTATGAACTCGGCGCGTTTGACGCTGACGGCCTCCACCTCGAACTGGATATTTTGCCCGACGGAACGCTGCAGGAAATCGAATGGGAAACACCGCTGTCAGAGGTGCAAACGCCCGTCATTGTGGAGTTTCGGATGCACTATCCGGGCGCGACAATGACCTATGTGGAGCGCTCTATTCGCCCGAATGGTTACACAGTCTATGAAATCCAGGGCACGGATGTGGACGGTTCGGCCGTTGATTTTGAAGTGATGGATAATGGCCGTCGCCTGCTGGTTCTGGCTGGTAGCGAAAACCCTGCGAGTTAGTCGGTCAGCTTTGCTCGAATTTCAGCCGCGAGCGCTTCCAGATCGCCCATATTGGCCATTTGGCCGGACGCATGTTCGGCCATATCCGCCATGTTGTAACGCGGCAAAATATGGACATGGGTGTGGAACACGGTTTGTCCGGCGGGCGCGCCGTTAAACTGTGAGATGATGATCCCATCTGGGTTGAAAGCGTCGTTGACCGCTTGGGCGACACGCTGTGCCAAACCAAAAACGCGACCCAAATCTTTGGGGGCGGCTTCTAAAAGGTTGCGCGACGGCGCTTTCGGGATGACCAGGCAGTGGCCGCGCGTCTGCGGGAACGCATCCATTATGGCAATCACATGCTCTTCTTCCGTGATCACCGCAGCGGGCATTTCGCCGCGCATGATTTTCGCAAAGACGTTATCAGAGTCGTAAGTACCGTGCAATGACATGCGTTCGACCTAGTGCGGGAACGGGGTCGCGACAAGCCCAGTTTCAGGCGATCCCCACAAGACTTTTGTCGTCCTCTTAAGCGATGCCCGCAAACAGCGCGCGTTGGGTCAGGTTGAGACCGCGAGGCCGTCCAATGCGCAAAGTCTCTTTGCCATCAATCCACCGGGAATAGACGGAGAAGCTGGCCGCTTCGAACGTCTGGTAGTCGCGGTCATTTACCCTGTCGACGGCGTGCATGGTGATCGTTCCGCGCTTCCGTCCTAGTTGGACGTCCATGAATCCATTATGCAGCGCATTGTAATAGCGCGCGTCTTCGTTTTCCCGCGTCAGCAGGAGATTATGCGGCTCCGTCACATCGCCCAAATAGGCCGTGAGCGTCTTGGATGAGACCGAACTTGTTACAAATTCAGCCCCCATTGGCGTGCCGTCTTCTCGCGTGAGGTCATTCGCCCAGAATTCATGAGCATCACCCGTCACAACGAGGACATCGTGAATGCCCTCTTTTTCGAGCGCTCCATAGAAGCGCTCGCGCGCGTGCGGGTATCCATCCCAACTATCGGGATAGAAGGGCAGGCCATATTTGGAGAGGGTCAGAAAATCATGGATGCCGGGCCAGTCTTTCTCGATGGCTTCAACGGCGGATTCTGTCACATAGGGCGTGAAATCAGGCGTCATAAGGCGACCCATGATGACCTGGTTCGCCAGCATCCGCCAACGCACGCCTTCAGCCTTTGACCGTGCGAATTGACCCACAATATAGTCTTGCTGTTCTGCGCCAAACATGTCGCGGCTGGGATCGTTCAGATAAGTCTCCCGGAATGCATCTGCATCCTCCATGATCTCTTCGACATACGCTTCGATCACGAGGGGTTCCGCACGCGCCGTAAGCCGCGTTTCCACACCGACAAGCGTCAACAGGTCTCCATATTGAAGGGACCGATACAGCGTTTCGCGCGCGCGGCCCGGTTTGGGATCCCGTACCGGCATCCATTCATAATAGGCGCGTAAGGCCGCCTGCTTGCGAGCCTCCCACTCCCCTTCGCTCTCATCATGATTTTGCGCGCCGCCCCGCCAACTATCATTCGATGTTTCGTGATCATCCCAGATCGCGATCAACGGCATCGCCGCTGTCACCGCCTGCAAGCTTGCGTCGCGGCGATATTGGGCATGACGCTGTCGATAATCATCCAGCGTGATGATTTCATGGGCAGGCTCATGGACTCGGCCCTCAGGCTTATCCGGCGCGTCATAAGCGTCCGCCGCATACTCATAATAATAGTCGCCGAGGTGGATCAGCGCGTCATAATCTGCCGCGCCGCTCACTTGCCGCTGCGCGATGAGATCATAGACGTTGAAATAGCCATGTTCATAATTGGAGCACGACACGACAGCAAAGCGCGCCTGATCCAGGCGTCCCTCCGGGAGTGTTTTCGCCCGACCGACGGGGGAGACGACCTCTGCTAAGCGGAAGCGGTAATAATAGACGGTTCCAGACTGAAGCCCGCTCGCCTCGACTTTCACCGTATAATCTTTGGCCGGACGCGCTTGAACCTCGCCACGGATGGGCGACGAAAAGTCAGGGTCTGTGTCCATTTCCCAGACCACAGATACCGGACCATCCGCATCCACTGACACACGCGTCCAAAGAATGACGGAATTCGCATGGGGATCGCCCGAGGCAACGCCATGTGCGAAGACACCTATGGCTGCCACATCAGTTGCGCGCATTGCGTCCATCGTCGGTGAGCAAGCCGCCGCACCGCCTAATCCCAGTAAAGCCAAGGCGGAGCGCCGTGTCGTGCGAAGACCCGATTTATGCGGTGGGAGATCAGCCATGCTTCACCGCTAGTGCAATGTGCGCACAGCGTAAATAGGGCGTCCTAATCATCCCTCTGATTTGACCGGATTAAATTCCAAGGCTAGCGGCCTTTTATGGACGAGTTGACAGAGACACCCAGTGAAACCAGCCAGCCCAGCCTTTTGAACCTGGACTGGTTATTGATCTCCGTCAGCGTGGGGGTGCTGAGCCTCCTGCCGACATTTATCGCACTCATTATTTCACCAGCCCAACTGACACCGCAACTCTCTGGACGACCTGTGGCAGGGCGGCGGCGATATCTTGGGCCAGGTCAGTTCTTTGTTTTGTGCGTCATCGTTCTTGTGATGGTTGGCGGTCTACTTCGAAGAGCCACCACGCAATCTGCGAGCGTCTCTTCCTCTGTCAACGAATCCGAGCTCCGCAACACGAGTGTCTCAATCGGTCGGGGTCTCCGCGCTTTCGTCGAGACCACCGGAGAACGCCTTGCAAACGGAGATTTTTGGAGCGCAGCGCTCGTCGCACTTCCCATTTTGGGCTACGCGATTGCTTTAGGACTGGCGATCACGGTTTTGATTGGCTGCGTCACAAAGTTCAGAACATTCAAAGGTATATCTGACTCCCCGGAAGACTGGGATATTCGCCATTCTATGGGTGGCGCTTTATACATTGTCGGGGCCCTATGCTTATGGACCTCTTTTTTATTGCTACTTCGCATTGTATTCCCACCCGGAACCATTCCCGTAATAGTGATGGGGCTTCTTGTCCTGGGTCTGTTGGTTACGCCTATTGTAACCATGGCTTGGCAAATTTATTCGTTTGCCAAAGCTTCTGGAGTTCAAGAAGGGTCAGGCTTGTTTTTCGCAGCTAGTCTGCTGCCAATCACGGCCATCGCATTACTGGTTGCCTGGATTATGATCGCAGTTTGACGCGCTTATTGCGCCAGCGATTGCCCATCATCGACCGTCGTCACAGTGCCCGTTATCTGACGGGACTGATCTGAACAAAGGAAGAGGACAGCGCCATCCAACGCATCTGCGTCTGTTACACGACGGCGCGGCCAGCCCATGACCATCTTCTCGCCGTAAGCGGTGTCGAACATCGCCTCATTGATTTCGGTACGAATGTAGCCCGGCGCGATCATATTGACGTTCACGCCCATCCGCGCCCAGTCCGTCGCTAGAATCCGGCCCATATGCGCAACGCCGGCTTTGGACGACGCGTAAAAAGGCATGTTGGGCGCCGCGCCAAACCCGGTAATCGAACTAATAATCAGAATGCGCCCACGCTCACTCTCACGAGAACCATTCGCCATCATCCGCTTCGCGCCTTCCCTCGCGGTCAGGAAAACGCCTTTCATGTTCACGTCGAAGGTTGTTGTGAACTGATCAATAGGATTTTCCGTTGAGCGACCCTGTTCCAGCGCGATACCCGCATTCGCAATGACCGTATCGACGGGGCCGAGTTCAACTTCAATCTTGTCATAGGCGGCCATAGTCTGCGCTTCATCAGAGACATCAAGATCGACGGCTAAAGCTGTCCCACCATGGGCCTCGATTTCAGCTTGGAGCTTCGCCAGCCGATCGGCGCGACGCGCCGCTAGACCCACCTTCGCCCCGTGGGCCGCCAAGACTTTCGCCATGCGCTCGCCCAGACCAGAAGATGCCCCCGTAACAAGCGCCACGCGGTCGGAAAGATCATAAGTATAGGGGGAGAATGGATCACGCATGAGGTGTCTTTCTGAGTTTAGAGGACTCTTGAGATACGATTTAAACGCCCCGTTAGTCTAGCCGGACGTTTAATGAGAACAGGCCAGATGGCGCGACTGCCTTTCGGCCAGCGTTGGCGAGACCGGATAATGGCAGGTGCGCCTTTAAAGCCATGCCATAGTCCGCGCGCGGTGGGCTTGAAACGCCCCGACCGCACAGCGCTCCAAAGCAGCAAGGCGAGATTGGCAGCAAGCATCACAGGTAACAATCCGATCATCAATACGGTCGGCATGGAGCTAAACCAAGTCCAGATGCGATTGCGGACCCCATGATAAACAGCAAAATCAGACGCGGTGCCCGCAATCCCTGACCCAACATGATGCACGACCGCATCATGAACTTGCACAGCCCGTCCACCCAGTCGGCGCATCTTCAGCGCCAAATCCACATCTTCGTGGTAACAGAAGAAGCGTTCATCAAAGCCCCTGGCCGCTTCGAAATCAGCCCGCTTATAGGCTGCGGCAGCCGCACACGGCCCAAAAGTCGGGAAATCCTCCGTATAGGTCTTGAGCGGCTTTCCGTAGCCTGCGCGATAAGCAACCCCGTAGACGGAATATTCATCACCTGTTCCATCAAAGGTGGGTTCAGTTCCTTCTGGAAGGTCCGCAGTGATCTGCATGGAGCCGAGCATCGTCACCCCTGGATTGCGTTTGATGGCGCGATCAAGGGCGGCGAGCCAATCCGGTTCTGCGAATGCATCAGGGTTCAGCGTTACGATCCAGTCACCCCTCGCCCGTTTCGCGGCCAGATTATTTCCCGCCGCGAAACCGAGATTGTCCCCCGCTTCAATCAACGTGATCCGATCATCCAGATCGTCCATCATCTCTATCGAATTATCGGTGCTGCCATTATCCACGATGAAGGCTTCAAAGTCAGAGAAGGTCTGTGCGGACAAGGCTTCGACGGCGCGCCGAAGGTAATCCCCGCCATTATAATTGACGATGATGACAGAGAAAAATGGAGTGTCGGCAGGCGTTTCGATGCGACGCTCCTAACGACAGCATCTCTGAGGCACAATCCCGCTGCAACAGAGGTTAAAAGAGCATATAAAGGAATTGTTATATGCCGTTGGGTGCTCTAAGGGAGGCTAGATTTAAATTTAGACTTCGAAAGCAAACTCATCATGAGCTTCCAAGATTACGTCGTAAAAGACATTTCCTTGGCCGAATATGGCCGCAAGGAACTCGATATTGCCGAAACTGAAATGCCAGGTCTGATGGCGCTGCGCGAAGAGTTTGGTGATAGCAAACCTCTCGCTGGGGCTCGTATTGTCGGCTCTCTGCACATGACAATCCAGACCGCTGTTCTGATTGAGACACTCGTTCATCTGGGCGCAGATGTTCGCTGGGCCTCTTGCAACATTTTCTCCACGCAAGATCATGCCGCAGCGGCTATCGCAGCCAGCGAAATACCAGTCTTCGCCATTAAAGGTCAGACTTTGGAAGAGCATTGGGACTATCTGGATAAAAGCTTCCTGTTCCCAGAAGGCGCGAACATCATCTTGGATGATGGTGGCGATGCAACGCTTTACGTCCTGCTCGGCGCGCGCGTCGAAGCGGGTGAAACACATCTGATCGAAGGCGAGCCCGGATCAGAAGAAGAAGAAGCGATCTTCGCGCAGATCAAGAAGCGTATGGCGGAAAGCCCCGGCTGGTTCACCAAGACGCGTGACGATATTGTTGGTGTCTCTGAAGAAACAACAACAGGTGTTCACCGCCTTTACGAATTGCAGCGCGATGGCCGCCTGCCGTTCCCAGCGATCAACGTAAACGACTCGGTCACCAAGTCGAAGTTCGACAATAAGTATGGCTGTAAAGAATCGCTTGTGGACGGTATCCGCCGTGCGACAGACACGATGATGGCCGGCAAGACGGCTGTCGTTCTGGGTTACGGCGATGTGGGTAAAGGCTCTGCTGCCTCACTGCGCGGGGCTGGTGCACGCGTTAAAGTCACTGAAGTCGATCCGATCTGCGCGTTGCAAGCTGCCATGGACGGGTTTGAAGTCACGACCCTGGAAGACACCGTCAAAGACGCTGACATCTTCGTCACGACAACCGGCAATAAAGACGTCATCCGCATCGAGCATATGCGCGAGATGAAGGACATGGCGATCGTCGGCAATATCGGCCACTTCGACAACGAAATTCAGGTTGCCGCGCTCCAGAACCACAAATGGACCAACATCAAGGACCAGGTTGACATGATCACCTTCCCGGGTGGCAATCGCATGATCCTGCTGTCCCAGGGCCGCCTGCTGAACCTTGGTAACGCGACGGGTCACCCGTCTTTCGTGATGAGTGCGTCCTTTACCAACCAGGTTTTGGCACAGATCGAGCTTTGGGAAGACTCCAAGCGCTCTGAGCGTCAATACGCCAACGAAGTCTACATGCTGCCCAAGCATCTGGATGAGAAAGTGGCGCGCCTGCATTTGGAGAAAATCGGCGTGAAGCTGACCGAAATGTCTAAAGAGCAAGCCGACTATATCGGCGTGCCACAGGCGGGTCCGTTCAAGCCGGAACATTACCGCTACTAAGCCCGTATCGGGCGCGGCGGGTTATTTGTTCCGCGCCCACACAATTCCAGGCCCTGATAAGAATAAAAAGCGCAGAGCCTTAAAATCCTGGAGCCAGACCTATGTCACGCCAATCCTACGAATTTACCTCTGAGTCAGTCTCGGAAGGCCATCCCGATAAGGTCTCTGATCGCATCTCGGACGAGATCGTTGACCTTTATTTCCGCGAAGCCCTGAAAGAGGGCATGGACCCTTGGCAGGTCCGCGTTGCCGCCGAAACGCTGACAACGACGAATAAGGTTGTCATCGCGGGGGAAACGCGCGGTCCCGCCTCCATCACGCCCGACATGATCGAAGCGCTGGCACGCGAAGCCATCAAAGACATTGGCTATGAGCAAGATGGTTTCCATTGGAAGAATGCCGACATTGATGTGCTCCTGCACTCACAGTCCGCCGATATCGCGCAAGGTGTCGATAGCGGCACAGGTCTTCATGTCGAGGAAGGCGCGGGCGATCAGGGCATTATGTTCGGATACGCGTCCCTTGACGTTCCCGGCGCGCTGATGCCTGCCCCTGTTCACTACAGCCATAAAATCCTCGAGCGTCTGGCCAAAGCCCGCAAAGCTGAAGGTCAGGACTGGTTGGGCCCTGACAGTAAGAGCCAGGTGACAGTCCGCTATCACAATGGCCGTCCTGTCGAAGCCACAGCCATCGTACTGTCGACGCAGCATTTGGATGAAAGCCTCGACAGCAAAGCCATCGCTGAGCGCGTCAAACCTTACATCAAGGAAGTGCTGCCGACGGGTTGGGTCACTGACAATACAGTCTTCCACATCAACCCGACAGGCAAGTTCGTCATTGGCGGACCCGACGGAGATGCAGGTCTGACGGGCCGTAAGATTATCGTCGACACATATGGCGGCATGGCCCCGCATGGGGGTGGTGCCTTCTCCGGTAAGGATCCGACAAAGGTAGACCGTTCTGCCGCTTACGCGACGCGCTATCTGGCCAAGAACTTGGTCGCGGCGGGTGTTGCGCCATGGGTCGAAATTCAGGTCTCTTACGCGATTGGTGTCGCCGCTCCGACGTCAATTTACGTCAATGTGGACGACAACAACCCTGTCAAAGGCGACAAGATCGAAAAGATCATCCGACAGGTCATGGACCTCACCCCGCGCGGCATCCGCAATCATCTGGACCTGAACCAACCGATCTATGCGCCATCAGCGGCCTATGGCCACTTCGGTCGTGAACCCGGACCGAACGGTGAGTTCTCTTGGGAGAAGACCGACCTTGTGGATGAAATCAAGGCGCAGCTCTAAAATATTCAGCCTGTAACGGCCTAACTACGATATCCTTGCGACACAGAGCTTCTCTGTGTCGTAATGCTGATCGAGCCATAATGTGTGCTCGTCTTTATCTTTGGGGCGTGGTGCCTCTGGCGGGTTCTTTCCCTTTGGTGTCAGATAGCCCGTATGGCTTGGAATGATCTCTCCATTATCCTCATAGGCGAGGATAAATGAGACGAACTCAGTCAGACCTGTTTCGGCGACAGGTCTACCAAAGCGCCGCGCAGGTTCATATTCCCATTGCTTGACCGACCAAACACTCGCATTTCTGAATAGCTCAAGTGTGCAATATCCAACCGTCGCATTGTTAACGCTGCCATCCGCGTCGACGTCAAAATTGACGCAGCAATATCCGCTTTCTCTGGCGCTCAATGGCATGGGCGGTGTTGGAGCCTCGATGGCGTAGGGCTCTTCATAATCGGGCTGGGCCAGAGTCGGGAATGGTAAGGCCGTGAGCACGAAACCAAATACGCAAACCCATAATCTGGCAGCAATGTCTTGCGTTCTCCTCTCCATGTTTTTTTCGCTACCATACCTTCAAAACCTGACAAGCCATTCGCCAAAGATGGTTTAATCGATTAGTAAGCCTGCGTGACCAAATCGCCTTCATCTACTCATCATGCAATCCTCACCTGCGTCGGCGCGATTGCCGGTGCGCATGGGGTTCATGGCAATATCAAGGTGAAGTCATTCACGGATGATCCGTTAGCGTTTGCCGATTACGGCCCACTATTTAGCGAGACGGGTGAGAAGCTCTTCACGCCAAAGAATGCCCGACCTGTGGGGAAGTTCTTTTCTCTCTCGGTCGAAGAACGCTTTTCGCGTGAAGCGATTGAGGCGATGAAATCGACGAAACTCTTCGTGCCGCGTAACGCGCTCCCGGAACCGGAGGAGGACGAATATTACTATTCCGATCTGATCGGGATGCAGGTCGAGGATCAGCACGGCGAAACGGTGGGGATCGTCCAAGCTGTTCATGAATTTGGCGCGGGCGACACGCTCGAAATCAAACCCGCCAAAGGGCCCAGCTTTTTCCATCCTTTCACGCTCACCCATGCGCCGACGGTTGATCTTAAGAACCGTCGGATCGTGATTGTGGTGGAAGAGGCGGAAGAAGCCCGCGGGGAAGGCGCCCCCAAAGCGTGAAACCCTCCCTGGCGCCTAGACTTATTAAGGCGGTGATGACGATTTAGTCAGAAATCGCGCTTCCGCCCTGACATTGTCGGCCCTTTTGCGCTACATAGGAGTCGATGACCATCAACCCGGATATCGTCACGACTCCGCCCAAGCTGATGCGCGCGATTCGCGACGCGATGGCCGGGACCGAGTCGGTTCAGGAACGGCTCGACGATTTTGTTGCCGCCATTAGCTCCTCCATGCGGGTTAATGTGGCGTCCATCTATCTGTTGCGGCCCGGCGAAGAGCTGGAGTTGTCGGCGACAGAAGGTCTAAAACGCTCCGCCGTTCATAAGACCCGGATGAAACCGGGCGAGGGCCTGGTCGGCCATGTGGCGCTGACGGCGCGTCACTTGAACCTCGCTGACGCCCCAGCGCATCCCCTCTTCTCCTATCGTCCAGAGACAGGCGAAGACCCTTATAAATCTTTCCTCGGTGTCCCAATCCTGCGCGGCGGCCGGACTTTGGGTGTGCTCGTGGTTCAGAGCAAAGAAGAGCGCACCTTCTCGGAAGACGAAGTCGAAGATATGCTGACGGTCGCCATGGTGCTGGCCGAAATTATTGTCGATGATGAACGTGTTGGTGGCAAGAAAGCGGCCCTGAAGGGCATTCAACTGACCCAGACCAAGCCTGAGACCTTGAGCGGCAAAGCCTTTGCGCCTGGTTTGGCACGCGGTCACGCGGTCTTGCACCGTCCACCCGTCGCCCCGGCCAACATGCTGGCCGAAAATATCGCGCAAGAAGAAATTCGTCTTGAAGATGCGATTGCGCGCCTCCGCGCCCATGTGGACGCAATGGTGTCGGGCGAAACCGCAGCGCTCACACGCGCATCCAAAGAAATTTACGAGGCCTACCGGACCTTTGCCTATGACCGGAAATGGGTGGGGCGCTTGCGCGAGGCTGTCCATTCGGGCCTGACAGCAGAAGCGGCCGTTGAGCGAACCCGCAATGAACATCGTGCGCGCCTCTCCAAAGTGCGCGATCCCTATCTGCGTGCGCGCTTGAATGACCTCGAAGACCTCGCCAACCGGATGCTCCGACTGCTCGCAGGTGAAAGCACATCGCTTGAAATTCCGGATGACGCGATCCTCTTTGCGCGCGAACTCGGCCCTGCCGAACTGCTGGATTACGACCATAAGAAGCTTGCGGGTCTGGTGCTGGAAGAAGGGACCATGTCGTCCCACACGACCATCATTGCCCGTGCCCTCGGCCTGCCCTTGGTCGGCCAGGCCAGGAATGCGCTCGATAAGATCGAAGCAGGCGATGACGTGCTCGTCGATGCGGAACATGGCTTTGTCCATATCCGCCCACTAGAAACGCAAGTGGGCGGCTTCCAGATGCGGCTCAATATTCGCGGCGAGATGAGCCGCGCTTATGAGCAGCTGAAATTCAAACCCGCCGTCACGCGCGATGGGATTGACGTGAATCTCATGCTGAATGCGGGCCTGCTCGTGGACTTGCCGCAGCTCGATCAGGCGGGTGCTGACGGCATTGGTCTCTTCCGAACCGAATTCCAATTCATGGTCAGCGATTTCATGCCGCGTTTGCAGCAGCAGACGGACCTTTACCGTAAGGCGATCATCGCCGCTGGTGATCGACCCGTCACCTTCCGCACGCTCGACCTCGGCGGCGACAAAATCCTGCCCTATATCGACCCGCTTCCCGAAGAGAACCCGGCCATTGGTTGGCGCGCGATCCGCATCGGTCTCGATCGGCCGGGATTGATGCGCTACCAGCTTCGTGCCCTCGTTGCAGCCGGAGCCGGACGACATCTGCGGGTCATGTTCCCCATGGTCACGACCGTCGCAGAAATGATCGAAGCGCGCGCGCTCTTTGACCGCGAGATTGAACGGGCCTCCAAGCTCGGACGCGAACTGCCGTCCAAAGTCGAAGTCGGTGTTATGTTAGAGACACCGTCGCTGGCCTGGCAGATCAATCAGGTCTGCGAAGTGGCGGATTTTGTCTCTGTCGGCGCCAATGATCTGATGCAATTCTTCTTTGCCGCGGATCGGGACAATGCGCGTGTGGCTGATCGCTATGACCCACTCTCACCCGCGGCCCTCTCGATCCTGAGCTTCATTGCCGAAGGCTGCCGGATGAACGACACGCCCGTCTCAGTCTGCGGGGAGATTGCAGGACGTCCGCTAGAAGCCGCCTGCCTCGTCGCGTTGGGCTTTCACACGCTCTCCATGCCCGTTACGGGCATTGGCCCAGTTAAAAGCGCGATTATGGCGTTGGACGCAGGGGGTCTGCGCGAGGAACTCCTTCCGAACATTAAGGTCACCACCCGCCTGTCCTCGCTCCGAGATACCGCGCGGAACTATTGCCTCGAAACGGGCGTCCCTGTTTAACTCAGAAACCTCTTTTCCCAGCAATGCGTAGACAGATCATGATCCGTATCCCCTTGCTTCTTGCCCTCGTTAGCCTGCTCAGTGCCTGCGGCGCGCCAGCAAGTCCTGAGGATGCGCCAGAGCCCGTCGCTGCTGAAGCGATGACGGTGACCGAAAACACCCTCTCGGCCGCCGCCGCTATGGACGTCGACAATAACGTCATGATCAATGTCGCGCGTCTCATCCCCGAAGACGACGCCTGTCTGGTCATGATGAATGTAGCGAACGGGACAGATCAGACAGTGACAGCCGGATTGTTTGCTTTCGACGTGACGGGTAATGGCGAAACTGCCGGCGCGAATATGTTCCCGCAAACCACGGAACCCGGCGAGGTTGTAACCGCACAGATCATCCTGCCTGGTGCGGATTGCGAGAACGCGGAAGTCATTGAAGGCGGGCAGATCAACTGTCGGTTCGCCGAGTCTGGCGAAAGCTGCATTGAGACGCTCGAGCTTCGCGACGATGTCGTCGATTTCACGCTCAACGATTGACGTGACCGATACTGATCCCGCGCCGGTCACCGCCCGGCTTCTTTCTAACATTAGCGACGTCTCAGAAGCGCGATGGGATGCGCTGATCCCATCCGGTCAGCACCCCTTTCTCAGCCACCGCTTCCTGCATGCCCTCGAAGCATCAGGCTGCGCCAGCCCGGAAACAGGATGGGCGCCCCGCCATGTCTGGGTGGAAGACGAAACTGGAAACCCGCTCGCCGCCGCGCCGCTTTACGCCAAGATGCACAGCCAAGGTGAATATGTCTTTGACCATGGTTGGGCCGACGCGCTGGAACGGGCGGGCCTGCCCTATTATCCAAAGCTGCAATGTTCCGTCCCTTTCACGCCCGCGACAGGGCCACGGTTGCTCGGCCATAGCCATGAGGCGCGGCTCGCAGCCCTCGCTACTATGGTGCAAGCCGCCGAACAACTTGACTGTTCCGGAACACATCTAACATTTCTGACAGAAGAGGATCGCGCCGTCTGTGATGAGGTCGGATTGCTCCCACGCACGGATCGACAGTTTCATTTCATCAATCGCGGCTATGAGACGTTCAACGATTTTCTGGGCAGTCTCGCCTCACGCAAACGCAAGAATATTCGGAAAGAGCGTGCAAGAGCGCAAGACGGCGTGACCATCAAACGACTGACCGGTGATGACCTGAAGCCAGAGCATTGGGACACGTTCTATCGCTGCTACCTCGACACAGGGGCGCGCAAATGGGGACGGCCCTATCTAAACCGGGAGTTTTTCGCCCGCATTCATGAAACGATGGCGGATGATATTCTGCTCGTCATGGCGTGGCAGGATGGTGAGACTGTGGCCGGGGCGCTCAACTTTATTGGCTCAGACGCACTCTATGGCCGCAATTGGGGCACTCTCATCCACAAACCCTTCCTGCATTTCGAGATGGCCTATTATCAGGCCATCGAAGCGGCGCTGGAAAGGGGCCTGCCGCGTGTCGAAGCGGGCGCTCAAGGCGAGCACAAGCTGGCCCGCGGTTATGAACCTGTCACCACACACAGCGCGCATTATCTTGTTCATCCGGGCCTTGCTGACGCGGTCGGCCAATATCTGGAACGCGAACGCGCAGCCGTGGATTATGATGTGAAAGTTCTGGAACAACACACGCCGTTTCGGAAAAGCTCTTGAGCAATCTGCGCGTCACCCTCTACCAGCCAGGCATTGCGGCCAATTTCGGCAATATCCTGCGCAGCTGTGCCTGTTTTGGCGTGCCACTCTCAGTCATTGAACCAACAGGCTTTCCGCTTGCCACAAAAGATGTGCGGCGTGCCGCGATGGATTACTGCGCGAGTGTCGACCTAAAGCGACACGCTAATTGGGAGGATTACAAGTCAGGCGCGAGCCGAACGGTCCTCTTCACCACCAAAGGCGCAACGCGGCTGGATCAGTTTGAATTCCAACCCGGCGATCATCTGATTTTCGGAAATGAAAGCGCAGGCGTCCCGGATTTTGTTCATGCCGATTGCGATGCGCGGGTCGTTATTCCCATTCAGGGGCGATCCCTCAACCTCTCTAACTCTGTGGCCATCGCAATCTTCGAGGCCTTGAGACAGTTTCAAGCCGCTCCCAAATAGACGCCGATGCTGAATACCAAATTTAAATTTTCCTTACCAGGTGACTCCACGCGCTGGACCTTGATTGTGCACGAACGGATCAAGGCACAAGAACAGCATTTTGTCCTAAAGCGCGGAAAAGACACTGTCTTTGAAAGTCGGCATGATTACGACTCGATGTCCCTTGCAGGATCGCGGCGGGTCCATGTCGCTGATCATGATCTCGAACTCGAATTTGGCGCAGTCAGTCTCGTGAAGTACGGCCTTGTCGTGCGACAGGGTGAAGAGATCATCTGGCGCAGCACAGACAAACCGTTTCGAGAAGCAGGCAAGATCGATCAGACTTTTGAAAAAATTGACGCGTGGAGTGAGCAAACGGCGGCTCCAACGCCTGAGGCCATCGCCCAGGCCGAACGTCAGAAAGCGCTCCGCCCGTCTATCTTTGTCGATATTGGTTTTGGCATCCTCTTTTTCTTTGTCGCGCGGGAATTCGGCTTGGTCAGCGCAGCTTTGACGGGCGCTGGTGCGACCCTACTTCTCACAGCCATCAACCCGTTCGTGAAATGGGACTTGCTGGGTGGTTTCGCCGCTTTTGGGGCGGTCATGGCCTTAATCAGTGCAGGCATTGCCTGGGCGTTTGAAGATGATCTTATCATCAAGCTCCGCGGCACGATCATGGCGATGATTGGCGCGAGTTTCGCCCTTTATGATGCCTTTGTCCTAAAAGGCGGATATCTGGGGAAACGCATGGCGATGTATATGGAAGGGCTTGGTGATATCGCGCCCAAACGCGCGTCCATTGCGCTCGCCTGCGCCACACTCCTGATCATGGCGATTGATACACCGCTCGCTTTCATCCTCACAACGGATCAATGGATTTGGTATAATAGCTTTCTGGACACTTTTATTGCGATCCCGATTGTGCTTGGCGCGATGTATATGGCCCGCACACCAGAGAAAGATCATTAATGCCGACCGCCCACCCGCTCGCCCAATGGCATGCTTATACAGACACACCTTCGCCAGAAGGCTTGAAGGCGCTGCTGCATGATGATGTCGTCTTCCATTCGCCCGTTGTTCACAGGCCACAACATGGCAAGCCGATCACCTTTGCCTATCTCTGGGCGGCCAATGAAACGCTGGGCAATGAGAGCTTTGAATATTTGCGCGAGATTGTCGACGGAAACACCGCTGTGCTAGAATTCCGCACAGTCATGGACGGTATTACGATCAACGGGATCGACATGATCGAATGGGATGAGGACGGCCTCATCACGGATTTCAAGGTCATGGTCCGACCGCTGCAAGCCATGAATAAAGTCCATCAGATGATGGGTGAGATGCTCGCTCAGATGAAAGCGTCTCAAAATGGATGAGAAGCAAAAACGCGCGTCCGATTGGTTTCGCGAGTTACGCGACACAATCTGTGCCGAATTCGAAGCAATCGAGCGCGAAGCGCCTACCGACCTCTATCCGGGTGAACCCGGAACCTTTGAGTACAAAGACTGGACGCGCACCGTGGAGAATGGCGGTGGAGGGACGGGCGGCATGCTGCGCGGGCGTTTCTTCGAGAAATGCGGCGTGCATATCAGCGTCGTCCAAGGCGAGTTCACGCCTGAAATGGCGGCCAACATTCCCGGCGCGGATCAAGACCCCCGCTTCTGGGCGGCGGGCATTTCCTTGATCGCTCATATGGTCAATCCGCGTGTGCCAGCCGTGCATATGAATACGCGCTATATTGTGACGACCCGGGATTGGTTTGGTGGGGGCGCGGACCTGACACCCACACTTTCTGAGCAACGCACGCAGGATAATCCTGATGCGGTCACCTTCCATGCCGGGATGAAAGCGCCCTGCGACGCCCATCCGGTCGCGGACTATCCGCGTTTTAAGGATTGGTGTGACGAATATTTCCATTTGCACCACCGCGATGAACCGCGCGGGATTGGTGGCATATTCTATGACCGCCACAATAGCGGCGACTGGGAGGCAGACTTCGCCTTCACTCAGGATGTGGGGCGGTCGTTCCTGTCAACCTATGCTGGGATTGCACGCGGGCGCATGCATGAGCTGTGGACAGATGCCGAACGCGAAGAACAGCTCATCCTGCGCGGGCGCTATGTGGAATTCAACCTGCTGTGGGACCGGGGAACAACCTTTGGCCTGAAGACAGGCGGGAATGTGGCGACAATCCTGTCCTCCATGCCCCCTGTCGTGAAATGGCCCTGAGATATTCCTGACACGCTTTACCATCACTCTGATGATGGTCTGAACCCTCACGAAAAATCAATTTGCCTTCCGCCACTCCTTCTTGGCAATCGTATCAAGACAACAAGACCCAAACGGTCAAACACAGTGGGAGAGACAGATGGCAGAGCGCGCCTGGTTGAAGGTTCATGAAGAATTAGGTGCGGTTGCGCCTGATTTTGACGATACGCCTTTTGGTGGCTACGTGGAGACCCACGCAGCAGATAAGCCCGACGCGATTTCTATGCGCTTCATGCACAGCGCGATCAGCTATAGTGATCTCAACCGCCTCGCGAACCAGTTTGCCAATGCATTGGCAGAGTTAGGCGTTTCCCGCGGCGATGTAGTCGGCTTTCACATGCCGAATATCCCGCAATATGTGATCGCGGTTGCAGCTGTCTCGAAGTTAGGCGCGACAGGCTCCGGTGTCTCTCCGCTCCTTGCGCCGCCAGAACTCGTTCACCAAATCAATGATGCGGGCATCTCTGTGCTTGTCACGCTCTCCGACTTTGGCCCAGCCCTCTCGGCTATGCCGGAAATCCCAAGTGGGCTAAAACATGTGGTGAGCGTCGGCGCAGGCGATACGCTTGGCGCGCCGGACGTGGAGGCACTTAACCTCCCCGGTGTTGAGGGCCATACGTGGCAAGGTTTGATGGAAGACGCCTCAGACGACTTCTCCCAAGTCGATGTCGACCCCCACGATACGTTCATGATCCAATATACGGGCGGCACGACAGGCAAACCCAAAGGCGCGGAGATCAGCCACCGCAATGTGATGCATAATCCACGCATGGTCTCTGCACTGGATCCTGAGTTGGGGATGTATGAAGAACGCTACGCCTCCGCTTTCCCGTTCTTCCATATTGCTGGGTTTTCCATGATGTGCGGCGGGATGATTTACGGTGCAGAACTCTGCCTTCTGCCGAACCCGCGTGACATTGATCACTTTGTCGGCGTGATGAAAGCCCACCCGCCCACCATCCTAGCCGGTGTGCCAGCGCTCTATGACATGCTGCTCGCCCATCCGGAGTTTAGGACGGTCGATTTCTCCAATCTGAAATTTGCCAAGTCCGGGGCCGCGCCTCTGACCCGGACGACATATGATAATCTCTCCGCCGTAATTGGGGAACTCAAGCTCGCGGACGTGTTCGGGATGACCGAAACAGGCCCATGCCACGTTTGCCATCCGGTGAGCCGCTATAAACTCGGCAGTGTTGGTGTTCCCATGCCGGGAACAGACCTGAAAATCATGGATGTCGAGACCGGGACAAAAGAGATGCCCGTTGGCGAACCCGGCGAAATCGCGACCGCTGGCCCCCAAGTGATGAAAGGCTATCTCGGCCTGCCCGAAGAAAGCGCCCGCGCCCTGCGGGAGATTGATGGCCAGCGCTACATGTTCACCGGCGATGTCGGCTACTTGGATGAGGATGGCTATGTCTTCCTCTGCGACCGAGCGAAAGACATGCTGGTTGTGGGCGGTTTCAAGGTCTTTTCCGTCGAAGTTGAAGATAAGCTGAAAGCCCATCCCGATGTCAGTGAAAGCGCGATTGTCGGCGCGCCGGATGAAGCGCGTCCGGGCAATGATATCGTCCACCTCTTTGTCCAACGCACACCGGAGAGTGACGGAACACATGAAGAGGCGGAGGCCCGCATTCGAGAGTTCATCCGCGCCAACATGGCCCCCTATAAAGTGCCTAAGCAGATCCACTTCCTCGATGAAATCCCGCTCACACCTGTCGGGAAGATCGATAAGAAGAAGATGCGGGCGATGGTCGCGGCATAACGCCGTCCGCCTATGCTTCCGCAGCATCTTATCATCCTCAGCCCGGTCGGGGAGGCCATTGCCACTACGATCCAACAGGCTCTGCCGGAATTGATCATTCAGCAGGGTGGACCTGAACCCCAAGCGCCCTACGCCTTGATCACCTTCACGCCGGGTCCAGAACTCGCTGATTATCCCAACGCCAGCTGGATCCATATTGCGGGCTCTGGGGCGAATAGTGTTCTGGACCGGTTGGAGGAATTCGACCTGCCTACCCCGCCCCTCATTACCCGAACAGTCGGGCGCATGGGGTCGCAGATTGGCGAATATGTATTGTCCTATATTCTCGCGGATTCTCAGAAACACGCCGTGCGCCGAGGGCTGCAACAGGCGCGTCATTGGGACGTTCAACAAGGCTCAGCAACCCTGATTGCAGGTCAGAAAGCTCTCATCCTAGGCACAGGCGCGATCGGTAGCGGCGTTGCAAAAGCGCTACGCGCCATGGGCATGATCCCGATCGGAGTCAGTCGCAGCGGCGCGCCGCGAGATCCGTTTGAAACGATCTATGCGTGGGATGCGCTTGATGATCTTTCAGGCATTGATGTCTGCATTGGCGCGCTGCCACTCACGCTGCAGACGGATGGGCTGATCAATGCGACTCTCTTGGAGCGACTCGACCAAGCCTTGTTCATCAATGTCGGGCGCGGGGCCACAGCGCATATCCCGGATGTACTGAAGGGCTTAGAGGCTGGCCATCTCCGGCATGCTGTTCTGGATGTGGTCCCGAGGGAACCGCTGCCTCCTGATAGTCCGCTATGGGATGTGCCCGACCTCGCCATCACGCCGCATGTCTCTGGAATAACCATTCCAGAAGATACCTCAGACGCCTTCATTGCCGCCTATCGTGCACTTGAAGCCGGACAGGCTCCAGCCCTCATCGTTGACCCGACAGCTGGATATTAATAACGGAAACTCTTATTGACAAACTTATCAATAAGGATATTGAAGTGTGTCTAAAGGAGAGTGCGTCATGTCCACAACTGTTCAGCCAGCTGTTAAACCCTCAGCAAAGCGGCATCTCTGGTTGATCTCTCTGACCTATCCCACACTCCCCCTGCTGGGGCTCAGTTTGGCGCTTGCTTTTGACGTTGCGGCCTGGGTGTGGCTGACCGCCGCCATTGTCTATGTGCTGATGCCAACAATGGACGCGATCATTGGCGATGACACCAATGATCTTCTCGGCCTGATAGAAGAT
>JBCBGR010000011.1:0-21366 GCA_038526555.1 Pseudomonadota bacterium | reverse complement strand
AGCGTGTCATCTTCTACGTTTGCTCCGGGATAATCCCTTTGGAGCTGTCGCCGTGGATAGAAAACGCCTCATTTTAATCATCGCGCTCGTCGGATTGATGTTCGTTGTCTTCACGACCCTGCGGGGTATGAATTCCTCAGAACCTGTTCAGGCTGAAGTTCAAACGATCGTTGAAGAAGTTGATTACACGCAAGTCCTCGCTGTGGCCGAGCCTATGCGCATGGGCCAACGTATTTCCGAAGGTGACCTGGCATGGATCGACTGGCCAACAGAGGCCGTTACAGCTGCGCTGATTGTTGACGATCCAGAGGCGGAGGTATCCGTTATGGATTCGTTGATAGGTGCGGTGGTTCGTGAACCGCTGACGCCCGGTGACCCCCTTGTAATGTCACGCTTTATTCAAGCGGGCGATGCCGGGGTTATGGCCGCGCTTCTGAGCCCTGGCATGCGCGCTGTGACGGTCCGCATCAGTGTGGATACGGCGGCCGGTGGCTTCATCCAGCCGGGCGATAAGGTCGACATCATTTTGCAAGAAAACATTCAGCCCGATTTTAATGCGGGCGGATCTGGTGAAGTCCAGCAAGTCGCGAACACAATCTTCGAGAATGTGACTGTGCTCGCGATTGATCAGTCTTTTTCATCCGGTGAGACAGGCGGCGCGGCGCTTCCGGGCTCCACGGCTACGCTGGAATTGTCGCCTCAAGATGCAGAACGAATCACGGTCGCGCAGGTGCGTGGTGATCTGTCACTCGTCTTAAGAGGCTTCTCAGGGTCATCGGCGCGGGCGCAAAGCCGAGCGAATACGCAATTTGAAGAGGAAGGCAGTATTCCTCCTTTGACCATTTATCGGTCCGGTCAGCCAACCAATGTGGCGGTACGAGGAGGCTGAGAATGAGACAATTATCAGCATTAACAGAGACGGGATCCCTGTCAAAAGCGCTTCGCCTGACGGCGGCTTTGCTGTTGGGGAGTGTCATGACGTTGCCCGCTCAAGCAGGTGAACGGAATTATGACACGCTGGCTGCGATCAAGTCATCTGTACCGCAGGGCGTGCACATTCAGTCTCCGGGTGAGGGGCTGAACAAATCCATCGTTCTGCCGTTTTCGAAATCAACGGTCGTGGAACTCCCTGCCAACGTCATGGACGTGATTGTCTCAAATCCTGCGATTATCGAGGCCGTTGTTCACACAGCCAAACGCACGGTTTTGATCGGCAAAGAGCCCGGCCAGACCAACGTCTATTTTTACGGTCATGATGGCCAGGAAATGCTCAACATCGATATTCGCGTTGAGCGCGACATTAACGGTCTAATGGATCTCGTGAAGCGCCATGCGCCGATGGCCGATATCGAAGTTCAATCGATCAATAATAACATCATGCTGACGGGTCGCGTGCCCAATGCGGAGACGGCCCTGAAAGTCGAGCGTATCGCTGAAATGTGGCAAGGCACGGGTGAAGGTGACGGTGAGATCGTCAACCTTCTGTCCGTTGAGGGCAAAGATCAGGTGATGCTGAAGGTGCGTATCGTCGAGATGCAGCGCTCTGTTGTGAAACAGATGGGCTTCAACCTGTCAGCGGTTGGGCAGCTGGGCGACTCGACAGTTTCTCTCATCAATAATGTCGGTGTGAATAGTGGTGCGGGTTTCTCAGGAAGTTTTGACTTTGAAAACGGCACAGGTGGTGACTTGCGGTCTTTAGGTGGCGCTTTGACGGCACTAGAGCGTGTTGGTCTGATCCGAACACTCGCAGAGCCGACACTGGTGGCCATTTCAGGCGAAACAGCCAGCTTCCTCGCCGGGGGTGAATTCCCTGTGCTCGGCGGTGTTTTCACGGATGAAAATGGCCAGCTGCAGCGCTCGTTTGAATTTAAATCCTTTGGCGTGTCTCTGGGCTTTACGCCTGTGGTTCTGTCTGAAGGCTTGATTTCATTGAATATTTCAACGGAAGTGTCTGAGCCGACGACAGAAAACTCTTTTGAAACTGGCGGTGAAGGGGGCGATATTCTAGGTCTGCGGATCCGTCGCGCCGATACGGTTGTCGAACTCCCAGCAGGCGGAAGTCTGGTGATCGCGGGTATGATCCGGGAAGAAGCCCGCAATGCCTATGATGGTGTTCCCGGTGCTAAAGAAATACCGGGTCTCGGCGCGCTATTCCGTAACCGCGATAGTTCATCAACACAGACGGAACTGGTGGTGATCGTCACACCTTATCTGGTTGATCCGACCCATCCCGATAAGCTCCAAACCCCGTTGGAAGGGTTTAAAACGGCCAATGACCGGGAGCGCATGCTGCTGGGTCGCTTGAACAGTGTTTACGGAGACAAAGTGTCTGAAAAGACCCTGACGGGTCCGTTTGGTCATGTGGTGGATTAGAGGTTTATGATGAACGTATTTTTCAAAACCTCCGCTTTGGCGCTCGCCACACTCTCACTGACGGCCTGTCTCCAAGGGGGACACCAGCTTGAGCCAACCCATCGTCTCAATCCTATTAAAGTCGCTGAATCTGTTGAGCGGCTGGAGCTCTATGCCCGACCAAACGGCTTGGAATTGTCGCAACGTGATGAGCAGGCTGTCGCGGCTTTCTTGAGAGCCTACGCGGTTGATGGTTCAGGTCCGCTTTACATTAATCGGCCTGTCGCTGCGATGGACACGGCCGGTGTCAGTCAAACGAATGCGTTGTTGGATCGTTTGATGAGTTATTCCGGCATCAACCCTGTGACGGCGCAATCAGGGACATATTACACCCGTCCCGGTGATCCAGCGCCCGTCATTCTGTCTTACAGAACATTGAAAACAGTGCCTCAGAATTGCGCTTACCAAAGCGATCTGTCCCTAACCCACAATAACGGCGTTCGGCCTGAGTTTGGCTGCTTTGCCTCAGCCAATCTGGCCGCGATGATTTCTGATCCGCGTCAGCTACTTGAACCGTACGCGACACAACCGCCGAACGCGCAGCGTCGTCAGGTGGTTTATGACCGTTACATCCAAGGCACGAGCACGGCGTCAGAGAAGCCCGCAGGTCAGCAGCTCAGTTCGCAAGATGGCGGAGGGTAGAGTATAGATTATGACTTACCCGAACCCCAACACAGCTGCCGCGCCGCTGCAACCCGGTATGCCAGCACCCGGCAAGCCCGTCCCAGTTCCCGGCGGACCAGTGCCCGCGCCGATGCCTGCCGGACAAACGGTTCCGACAGCCCCTATGCCTGCTCCGGCGATGATGGCACCCGGTGGGACGGGGACGATGCCACGTCCAGGTGGCCCGCTTCCCGGTCAGCCGAATGCACAGCCCCCGATGCCTCAACCTGGCTATCCCCCTCAGTCTGGATATCCAATGCCTCAGCAAGGTGCAGCCATGCCTGCCGCACACCCCGGAATGCCGACATCGCCTTATGGCCAACCGGGTCAACAGCCATCGCCCCATCCCGCTATGCCTGCAGGGCAAGCTGCGCCGATGCAGGCATCTTATGGCGGTGCTGCAGTTCATGGTGTTGCTGCAGCTCAGGCACAGGTCATGCCGGATACGATGGACCGTGAAGGTGGAGAGCGCGCCCTCCCGCAGCTCTCAATTCATGCGTTCTGTGATCACAATGAGACCGCGTCCTGCATTAATCAGATGACCCGCGACTGGCGGATGCGCCGGACGAATACCAAAATCTATATGGGTGGCCTGCAAGCCGCGATCGACTTTTATCATCAGGAATCGACGCCCGGTCTGATCATGATTGAATCTTCCCTGCGTGGGCCTGATTTGCTTGCACAGCTGGAAACGCTGGCCTCCGTTTGTGATGAAGGCACGCGCGTGGTCGTCATTGGTGCGGTCAACGATATCCGCCTTTATCGTCAGCTCATGGATAAGGGCGTGTCGGACTATATGGTGCCGCCGCTCCATCCGCTCAACATGATCCGCTCACTGTCGGACATTTATTCCGATCCAGAAAAGCCTTTTACCGGTCGGGCAATCGCCTTTTATGGTTCCAAAGGCGGTGTCGGCTCCTCAACGTTGGCGCATAATATTGCATGGACGCTGTCTGAGCGCCTGATGCAGGAAACATCGCTGATCGATCTCGATAGTAGTTGGGGCACAACGGCACTGGATTTTGCTTATGATAGTGCCTCCGGTCTCGAGGAAGCTCTGGCCGACGCGGACCGGTTGGACGAAACCCTGCTCGACCGTATCATGGTGCGGCACACGCCGCGCCTGTCGCTGCTGCCAACATCCAGTTCTTTGAACGTCACGCCTGTGACCGATAGCCGGGCCTACGAGGCGATCATCACAGCTGTTCGGTCTATTAGTCCGCTGGCGCTCCTTGATGTGCCGCACATCTGGAATGAGTGGACAACAAATGTCCTGACAACAGTCGATGATGTTGTCATCACGACCGTGCCTGATCTGGCAAACCTTCGGAATACAAAGAACCTGATCGACTTCCTGAAGGCGCAACGCCCGCATGATACAGACCCTATCCTGGTCTTGAATCAGACAGGGCGCTGCAAAATCAAAGAAGACGAAATCAGCGTCGAGAACTTCGCAGGCGCCGTCGGCCTCGACCCGGCGCTCGTCATTGGGTTCGATCCAGACACCTTCAACAAGGCCTGTAACGAAGGCAAAATGCTGCCGGAAATGAAGTCGACGGAGGCGCTCGTGCCTGGGCTTGATTATCTGGCGCATCGTCTGCGGACGGGTGAGTTTCCTGCACCGGAACAGAGCAGCGGATCATCGCGCTTGAAACTCGGCGGCTTGGGCAAGTCGAAAGGTGGCGACGGCGAAGGCTCGCAAGGCAAGTCACTGCTGGCATCTCTGTTTAGTAAGAAGGCATAATCGACCGTGTTCGGTAAGCGTTCAGAAACAACTGTCGTTAAAACAGCGGAGGCATCCGCGCCAAAGCCTGCGCCGGAACCTAAAGCGCCGACACCTGCCCCTGCAGCGGCGCGCTCAGATTATGAGCCCTCAGAGGAATATTACGAAACTAAGGCGACTATCTTTAATGCCTTGTTTGAAACGATTGATGTTTCGGCTCTGGCCGGGATGCAGCCTGATAAAGCACGGGCAGAAATCCGCACAATTGTCGATGAAATCATTGCCATCCGGAATGTTCGCCTGTCTGTGGCCGAACAGAGCCAGCTCATCACAGAAGTCTGCGATGATATCCTCGGTTATGGTCCGCTAGAGCCGCTTCTCGCGCGCGACGATATTGCTGACATCATGGTCAATGGCGCCAAGCACGTCTTTATCGAGACGGGCGGCAAGATGCAGAAGACGAATATTCGCTTCCGCGACAACACCCAGTTGATGAACATCTGTCAGCGTATTGTGAGCCAGGTCGGCCGCCGTGTTGATGAGGCCTCGCCCATTTGTGACGCGCGCTTGTTGGATGGGTCTCGAGTCAACGTGATTGCGCCGCCGCTCTCCATTGATGGCCCCGCGCTGACCATTCGTAAGTTCAAAAAGGACAAGCTGACGCTCCAGGATTTGGTCAATTTCAAATCGATCAGCCCGGCTGGGGCCAAAGTCCTCCAGATCATTGGGGCTTGTCAGTGTAACATTGTGATTTCCGGCGGTACGGGTTCCGGTAAGACGACGCTGCTCAACTGTTTGACGGGCTTCATCCATCCCGATGAGCGGATCATTACCTGCGAAGATGCCGCCGAACTGCAGCTGCAACAGCCGCATGTGGTGCGTCTGGAAACACGCCCGCCCAACCTCGAAGGCAAGGGTAAGGTCACCATGGCCGACCTTGTAAAAAACTGTCTGCGGATGCGTCCAGAGCGCATCATCGTGGGTGAGGTCCGTGGCCCCGAAGCGTTTGACCTGCTCCAGGCGATGAACACAGGTCACGATGGCTCGATGGGAACACTCCACGCCAACAGCCCACGTGAGGCTCTCTCACGGCTCGAGTCCATGATCACCATGGGCGGGTTCTCACTGCCTGCCAAAACGATCCGCGAAATGATCGTTGGCTCCGTCGATATTGTGGTTCAGGCGACACGTCTTCGCGATGGCTCTCGCCGTATTACGCACATTACCGAAGTGATCGGGATGGAAGGCGAGGTGATCGTCACGCAGGATCTTCTGAAGTACGAAATGGACGGTGAAGACGCTGACGGCAACATCATCGGCGAGCACCGCTCAACCGGAATTGCGCGACCTGCCTTCTGGGATCGCGCGCGTTACTTCAATCTCGAAAAAGATCTCGCTGTCGCGCTGGATGAGGCAGGGAGCTAGTGGAGCCGGAGCTCACACTCGCGCTCGCCGGAACGGCGGCTGTTGGGATTATCGGATACCTCATCCTTGATCGCCCTGCAGGCTCGAGTTCTGCGCCGCGCGTTGAAACGATGACGGGCAAGACCAGTCTGATGACGCAGATGCGTGAGAAGATGAAGGGCGACGATACCGGCAACCGCCGCAAGCAGATTGAAGATACGCTGAAGAAAATCGAAGAAACTCAGAAGACCCGAAAGAAAAAACACAAATCGCTTGAATCAAAGCTAATCCAAGCGGATGTTTCCATGCCCGTGACGCAGTTCATGATCATTTCACTCGCACTTGGCGCAGGCGTCGGATTCATCTGCCTCATGGTGGGCCTACCGATCCTGTTCGTCGCTGGGGCGGGTTTTGTCGCTGGCTTTGGCTTGCCTCGCTTTGTTCTGAACTTCCTGATCAATCGTCGCCAGAAAAAATTCGTCCAGCACTTTGCGGACGGGATGGATATTATTGTTCGTGGCGTGAGAACAGGTTTACCGCTGGGCGACTGTCTAAAAATCATTGCCCATGAAAGCCCTGATCCGCTCGGCGCGGAATTCCGCCGCGTTGTGGAGGCCGAAAGCGTCGGTGTGCCGATCGAAGTCTGCCTGGAACAAATGTATGAGCGCTTGCCGATTTCTGAAGTGAACTTCTTTGCGACCGTTCTGAATATTCAAAAGACGACGGGTGGTAATCTCGGTGAGTCCTTATCCAACCTCTCGACTGTTCTGCGGGCGCGCAAAATTCTCGCTGAGAAAATCAAGGCCCTGTCTGCGGAAGCCAAGATGAGCGCTATCATCATTGGTGCCTTGCCGCTGGTCGTCATGGGGCTCGTGGGCATCATGTCGCCCGACTATATGGGCGACCTGTTTGGGACTGAAACCGGACAGCGAAACCTGATGATTGGCGCCGTTATGATGGGATTTGGTATCTTCGTGATGAAGAAGATGATCAATTTCAAATATTAGGGGGCGATGATGACAGAAGGTGCACTGCAAAGTCTGACAACATTTGGCTACCTCGTCATTTGCATCCTGATGGCGGTCACGGTCTACATGATCGTTGCGCCATTGCTGGAGGGCAATAAGCTTAAGAAGCGCATGACCTCAGTGTCTAATCAGAGAAGTGCTCTGAAAGACGCGCATTTTGCCAATATTGAAACCAAGAGCCTGAGAAACCAGGAAAAGACGCTCGCCAGTAAGCTTGTTGATCAGTTCAGTCTGGAACGATTGCTCGAAGCGCCAGAGCTCCGCGATAAGATGGCCCAAGCGGGTCTGCGCGGTCAGGGGCCGATCTATAAATTCTATTTCTTCCGGATGGTTTTGCCCATTGGGCTTGGCGTATTTGGCCTTTTCTTTCTCGTTTTGCTTAACACACCCGATTGGCAGATGGCACAGCGCGTAGCCGCAACACTCGGCCTGACGCTGTTTGGTTATTATCTCCCCGGTATTTATGTTAAAAACCTGGCGGGGAAACGCTTGGCGTCCATTATGGCGGTCTTCCCGGATGCGCTCGACCTACTCCTGATCTGTGTCGAGTCCGGTATGTCCGTCGAATTGGCCTTTGCCCGTGTCGGTGATGAGCTCGCAGAAAACTCTGTCGAACTGGCTGAGGAGTTCCACCTCACCACAGCAGAACTCTCATATCTATCCTCGCGCCGCATGGCTTATGAAAACCTGGCGCGCCGTAATGACCATATCGGTATCCGTTCCGTGGCGACAGCGCTCATTCAGGCGGAACGCTACGGTACGCCGCTCGGAGAGAGCCTGCGCACCATGGCGAATGAAAACCGTCAATTGCGCATGATGGCCGCGGAAAAGAAAGCGGCCGCTCTGCCAGCTAAGCTGACAGTGCCGATGATCGTCTTCTTCCTGCCGGTCCTCTTTATCGTCATCCTCACGCCCGCGGCGATGCGTCTGGCAGGTGCGCTCTCTTAAACTAATAAAACGATTGCTCTACGAAAAAGCCCGGTCTGATCGACCGGGCTTTTTGTTTATCCTGTTTGCACTTGCGTTTTAGCGGCGTCGATCTCTGGCCGGGCCTTGCGCGGTCGGCTGTTGAACGGGGGCTTGGTATCCGCCTTGTGGGGCATAGACCTGCGGGTACGGCTGTTGCCCATAATTGCCATATACGGGCTGACCCTGTTGGGGTGCGTAGCCCTGACCCGGCTGCATCAGCGCAGGACCAACGACATGAGGTTGAGGGCCCGTTGGCACGCCTTGTTGTGGTTGCGGGCCGACGGGACCGGGCTGCAAGGATTGACGAATATTGTCGAGCACAGATTGCTGCTGAGACGTCATGGGCTGACCGTAATTAAAGGTCCCGGGTTGAGCGGGTTGTATCTGGTTGCGCGTTCCCTGTTGCGCAGCAGCCTGACGGGCCGCTTCAGACGCAGAGGCGAAAGCCTGACCGTTCGCGCCCATGGTCGATAAGCGCGTTTGCGGCATGCCCCCATGCAAAGGCGCTGGCGCTTGCTGAGTCGTTGGGGCTTTGGCTCTCGGTGCAAAGGGTGAACGCGATGCGCCTTGTCCGCTCGGCGGATAGGCCGAATAGGCTTGCGGGTTTTGAGGGGCGCGGAAATTCTGAATAGGTGCGGGTGATTCTTGCGTTGGTGACGTCTGGTAAGACGGCATTTGTTGCTGCGGCGACATCTGCGCAGGCATGCCTCTCGGCGTTAAAGCTGGAACGGGGGCTGGCGGCAGTTTACGATCGCCCCGGCTCAAACCTGCCAGTCTTTGTTCGCGTTGAGCTTCTTCAGTTCGACCCTGGAGCTGTAAAACCAGAGCGAGGTTTTGCCGCGTGTTGGGACCTGCGCCAGGGAGAGCAGCAGCGCGCCGGAGCCACATTTCAGACGCCCGCAGATCGCCGGACAAGGCATAGCTTAGCCCGAGATTGGTCAGGATGTTTGGATCATTGGGCGTAATTTGCAGGGCACGGTCATAATGACCGCGGGCCGCATCATAATCTTCCATTTGATCCAGTGCCGCGCCGCGCAAAGACCAGAGGCGCGCATAGCCCGGGGCAATCCTGAGAGCATCATCAAGAACAGGTAGCGCATCCATGGCGCGCTGATCCGCCACGAGGCCAGCGGCATGTTCCGCGAGCAGATAGGGATCTCGGGGGTGGATTTGACGCGCGGTCTGCGTGATCTCCACAGCGCGTGCCGGATTACCGAGTTTGCGAACAGCTGAGGCAAGTTTGAGGGTCGCTTCCAGATCGGTTGGGTTCAGTTCATATTCGTGAGACCAGAAGGCGGCCTGCGCAAAGAGTTCCTGCGTTTCGATATTGTCGCGCATATCGCGAGACGCGGGCATATATTGATCGACTGCGAACTGACTGCGCACATCCGCTTCTTGCGGGGTCATCCCACCAGCGAAGGCACAAGCCGAAAGCAAAAAGGGTCCACCGATGAGGAGCGCGAGGGGGCGAAGGGGCCAATCAATCGAGTGTCTTTCACGCGCCATGCTGTCCTCGCGGGGCTGGATCGGGGCGGTGTCATGCGAAGTTGATTGCGAAGACACCGTATATCGTTAACAATCGTAAAGAGGTTGAGTTAATGGGACCTTTACAAGCGCTGCATCTTTCATTCCGAAGACCCGCGCCTTAAGTGTTCCCAAGGCCAATAAAACCGATGGAAGCGAGCTCCGAACGCATGACACGCCCACCCTGCACCACACGTCTGGTTGATGTTCCCAGTGATGAGACCATCATCCCCATTCATGCGCTTCGCCCTGAGAGCTGGGACGGCCTGAAAGTCGCACTCAGCCCGGCCCAATCGACATTCGCCGAAGCGAATGGGTTTGTCGGTGGGGCGGGACAAATTGTTATGTTGCCGAGTGAAGACGGTCACCTTGCGGCGATCCTTCTCGGTTGCGGTGAGGTCAGCACTGATTTCGACAAGGAAATGCGTCTTGGACAGCTCGCTGCGCGCCAGTCAGGCGGTTATTACAAGCTCGCTCAGACGCCGAATGATTGGTCAGAGCGTCTGGCCGCGATCAGCTGGGGCATGGGGTCCTATCGGTTCACCCGCTACCTGAAAGACACACCGGACGTTCCGCAGTTGGTGCTCGACGATGCGCTGGACGCGAGCGCGATTGCGGCCGCGATTGATGCGACGGCGCTTGGACGTGATCTCATTAACATTCCAGCGGGTGATATGGGACCTGAGGCCTTGCATCAGGCCGCGCAGGATTTGGCGGACGCACATGGTGCGACGCTGACCTCAGTGGTTGGAGAAGAGCTGCTCGCTGAGAATTATCCGATGATCCACGCGGTCGGCCGCGCTGCGCATCAAGCCCCGCGTCTTGTCGAATTTGAATGGGGTGATCCGTCCCATCCGCGTTTGGCGGTCATCGGCAAAGGCATCACCTTTGATACAGGCGGTGTGAACATGAAGGGCGCATCAGGCGCGCGTCTGATGAAAAAAGATATGGGCGGGGCCGCGCACGCACTGGCGCTGTCCTCCATGATCATGGCGGCGCGCCTGCCGATCCGGCTTCATTGCCTGCTGGCGATTGCCGAGAATGCGGTCAGCGCCAATGCCTATCGTCCCGGTGATATTCTGTCTTCACGCGCGGGTCTCACGGTGGAGATCGACAATACCGATGCGGAAGGGCGTTTGGTTCTGGGCGATGCGCTGGCCAAAGCAACCGAATTTGATCCGGTCCTGATGATCGATTTTGCGACCCTGACGGGCGCGGCGCGGGTTGCTTTGGGTCCGCAACTGCCACCCTTCTTTACGAACCGCCCGCATCTGCATGATCTGGTCGCGCAGCACGGCACATCAGAGTTGGACCCGGTCTGGCCCATGCCGCTTTGGCAGCCTTATCATGCGCTCCTGCGCTCCCCGATTGCGGATATGAAAAATGCTGGTGGCTCCTTTGCTGGGGCTGTAACAGCGGCGCTCTTCCTGGAGCGGTTTGTCGATGGGCGACCCTGGATGCATTTTGACGTCTATGGTTGGAACCCGACGAGTCGTGCAGGCCATCCGAAGGGTGCGGATGTTTATGCCGTCCGCGGGCTCTTCTCTTGGCTGGCGTCAGGCGGTCTGAACACGCCGATGGATGGGGCGTAGCGCCAGCTTTTCCAACCCTCGAAAGAGGAACGCGACGGCGAAAGTCGTCGCGATGGAAATCATGACAAGCTGCAGCACTGTGATGGACGGCAGGGCCGCGAGCCAGAGCTGCGTTATCGGCCAGATGCCGAGATAGGCTGGAACGATGATTTTGGGCCAATGCGTCAAGGCATCGAACTTTGCGTAGAGCAAGGTCATAGCGAGTGCGCACCAGCCCAGAGTGGCGATGAGTTCGATCGAATAGGTCCAAGTGAAGACGTAATAATTCAGCGCAGCGATTGCCAAAAATACAACCGATAACACTGCCCAACCCCGTGAGTGTTGCGGCAGTTTGTGCATACTCTGGCGCACGACGATGCCGAGTAAGAACGCCATGCCGAGACGAATGCCCGGCAGAAGTGATGCAAATGCCTCTGATGCTGTTGCATCCGTCCAAGCGTTAAGTCCCACATGTGCGCCCGAGATCCCGATCAGACCTAACCCGTAAAGAGCGCTAAACTTCGACATAGCGCTCTTTACGGGTTAGGTCTGATCGGGATCTCGGGCGCACATGTGGGACTTAACGCGTAAAGAGCGCTATGTCGAAGTTTAGCGCCGTACATTATGAGCAAGAGTATATAAGCGATCACGCCCCATCGGAGGGTCCAGATTGTCCCTTGCAGCAGACAGGGATAGGCTGCGCCATCCAAAGCGCCGGGCATCGGGTTTCCGGGCTGAACAAGGGTCACTGTTTTGAGGAAGTAGGCACCGAGGTCTGTTAGGTTCTTGATAACAGGCGCATCATGGTCACACAGGATGGGATAGAGCACGACTGTAACAATCGCGGTGTAGACGATGACTGTCGGCATCGTGCCAGCCGCCCGCGTCCGGATAAACGCTTGCACACTGCGACCCTCTGACAAGCTTCGCCAAGCGAGCCATCCGGACAGAAAGAAGAGAACCTGGAGACCGTAAAGGCTGGGATCATAACCGAAAAGATTGAGCCATTCTCGCGATCCCGGACCAATCGCCATGGTCGATGTGTAACCCACCATGATGAAGGTCACGACGATCAAGCGAACGGCGTTCATTCGGGACAGAAGCGAGGAATCAGACGACCAACGCGCCTGTTCGGCGTGTCGCGAATCCTGAGAATCAGGTTTGAATTTCGACGACGCTGACATGGTCCCGTCAAGATAATTTGGAAGTCTTAAAAAATTCGCAGCCTTTTGAATCACTTGACTGATTCGATGCATGGCAAGCCCGGCTTACGCTTGACCATTGAATCCTCGACGTGCGAGTCATGCGTGGGGCGAGTGATTCACGCGTGAATTTTTGGGAGACAATGGGCATGTCAAGGAAGGGAAGACGCGCGGAAAATTTGCAAGCTCGACCCTCACAATCCCCGACAGACCAGGACCCAAACTTGTCCGCCTTTCAGACGTCTCAAAAACACGTTTCGGATCGCGCCGCGACGCCTCCTATTCGTCCGTCACGCCTGTCTTCTACTTTAGCGTTGGCGCTATGGAAGGATGTGACTGTTGCCTCTGTGTCCAGCGATATGCCTGACCTGTCAGCCCGCCAAACGGCTGTGCTGATGTGTGTCTATTTGGAAGAAGGGCCGCACACAGTTCGCTCACTCGCTGCGCGTTTGAACGTGACCAAAGCCGTCATTAGCCGGGCGATCGATCGGTTGAAGTCTTACAATTATATTCTGCGCGCTGATGACCCCCGCGACCGCCGCTCCATTGTGCTGCGACGCACTCCCGAAGGGATTAACTATCTTCGCGCCTATGCCAGCATCATTCAGCGTGAAATGCCTGACGGTATTGCGCCGTCTCGTCGTTAAACCGACACGCGACTCGTGAAGGGCGATCCGCGATTTACGTTGCCTCCCCACACTAAAGCGTCGCGCGGTGTCCGGCACGTTCTAAGGCCTTTCACGCCGCTTTATAAAGAGCCGGGATTCAACACGTCCCAGCAACTCATGGAACTGGTCTTCGGGCAGGGTTTCGACGTCTACGACGAGGAGAATGGCTGGGCGCTGGGCCGCGTGGTCTCACTGGTCCCACAAACTTCACGACAAACCTATGTCGGCTGTGTCTCGCTCGATAGTCTAGGTGCACCAATATCTGAGCCCAGCCATTTTATTTCAGTCTTAAGCGCGCCTATGTTTTCGCAGTCAGACCTGAAATCACAGATCGTGCTGTCCCTGCCGCTCGGCGCTGCTGTTTCAGTTGTGGCAGAAGAGGGCGACTATTTCAGAATAGGCGAAGGTCAGTGGCTCCACAGGCTTCACGCTCGCCCAAAAACCCAACCGTTCCAAGACTTTGTCGAGGTCGCGCAGCTCTATCTGGGGCAGTCCTATGTCTGGGGTGGGAACGGCGCGCGCGGTGTCGATTGCTCTGGCTTGGTGCAAATGAGTTCGGCGGTTTGTGGGATCGACTCACCGAGAGATGCCAGTCAGCAAGAACTGCACCTGGGAGAGCGTTTGGACTTTAATGAAGGAGATGCTCTACCCGATTTGCAGCGCGGTGATCTGCTCTTCTGGCTGGGTCATGTCGGTATTTTATCAGCGCCAGACAGTCTGCTTCACGCCAATGCGACGCATATGATGTGTGTTGAAGAGCCGCTCTTACCCGCCCTGCAACGCATGTCGGAGGGCGGTGTGGATTTACGGTCTATTCGCCGTTTCTAAGGGTTTGTAGAGGGGCAGCCGAGCGCTACTCCTCAAAGAAAACGGATTATTCTTCGTTCTCAGTTGGAACGTCTTCAACAGCCTCAGTCACTGTTTCTTCGACATCTGATGCAGCCTCTTCGACAGTGTCCATAACGTCGCTCACTGCGTCCGTCGCTTCAGCGGCAGGGTCCTCAGTCACGACTTCAGCTTCTGCGGTGAGTTCTACAAGTGCTGGGGCGACTTCAGGCTGTGGCAGCGGATTGTTAGACGCAAGGCGAAGATACTCGATCACGGCGGCACGGTCGCTTTCCTTGCGAATACCGACAAAGTTCATCTTGGTTCCTGGCAACCAGCTTTTTGGCTTTTCAAGGAAACCATCGAGTTCTTCATAGCCCCAAACTGTGCCTGTTGAACCCATCGCTTCTGAGTAGGCGAAGCCTGGAACGACGCCTTTTTCGGCACCAACAACGTTCCAGAGACCTGGACCTGTGCCATTCGCGCCGCCGTCTTCAAGTGTGTGGCAAGAGGTGCAGTTGCGGAAGACGCGTGCACCACGCTCTGCGTCCATGGCAGCCACCCATTCGGCTTGTGGGAAGGGCAGTTCGATTTCTTCTTCGACTTCGCTCGTTTCCAGCTCGCCTACAATGTAAGCAGGTACTTTTGGTGCTTCATTGTGCATGAGCATTTCCGGCAGCATGCGGATCATCATGAAGACGAGCGCAGCGCCCAAAATGGCGGCGAAGATTTTATTATTGCCAAGCGGATCCATGACGGTCGGAGTCCCTTTGATTAATTCAACTTTCAACTCGAGAGATCGAGTTATCCCTTTTGTGTGCCTAATAAAGATTTAGGCGCAGTTCGCAATTGGAAAACCCCTTGCGGCGCAGCGTCGCAACGGCTCTATTACAAGTCTTAGGGGCAATCGATTATCCATTGGTCTATAAGGGGTGCGACGGATTATCATGAGTGAGCGGATTGTTTATCAGGGAGAGCCGGGCGCCTATTCTCATCTCGCCTGTAAGGAGCATTTTCCGGGTATGGAGCCATGGGCGTCTCAGTCCTTTGCGCAAGCTTTTGAACGCGTGCGGTCAGGTGAGGCGCGTCTCGCCATGATTCCCGTTGAGAATACAGTCGCAGGCCGGGTGAGTGATATTTATCATCTTCTACCCGAAGGCGGTCTTTATATTATCGCCGAGCGCTACCAGCCCATCCATCACCAGCTCTTAGGTGTGAAAGGAGCGACGCTCAATACTCTCACAATCGCACGCTCGCATCCAATGGCACTCGGTCAGGTGCGCGATAGATTACAGACACTCGGCATCCATGGGATTGCTGACGTGGATACGGCTGCTGCCGCTCGTAAAGTCGCAGAACGCGGTGATCCAACTGTGGCTGCCGTCGCGAGCCGGATTGCGGCCGAGGAATATGGTCTGGAAATCCTCGCGCCGGATATTCAGGATTCCGAGAGCAATACGACCCGGTTTATCGTCCTGTCTGGCGAGGCGGAGATGCCAGTACTCGACTCCGGACCTGTTGTTTCCTCCTATGTCTTTCGGACCCGCTCTGTACCGAGCTCACTTTACAAAGCGCTCGGCGGCTTTGCCTCAAACGGGCTCAATCTGACCAAGCTGGAAAGCTACATGGTCGGCGGCGGCTTCAAAGCGGTTCAGTTCTATGTCGATGTGGAAGGCCACCCGGAGAGTGAGCCGATGCGCCATGCGCTCGAAGAGCTCGACTTCTTCACGGAAGATATTCGACACCTTGGGACTTACCCGGCGGATCCCGTACGGCTGGAGAGTTGATTTGAAGCTTTGTCGCGAAGGCACCATATGGACAAGATGAGACGCTTTCTCACAATTCTGATTGCTGGCTTCATGATGGCGGGCGCGCCCAGCCTTGCCATGGCCGCCAAGCCAGAAGTCTACACGCCGTGGCGTAACGATCTGGCGGTCAGTGGCTACGACGTGGTCAGTTTCCACGCAGGCGAGCCGCAGCGCGGTCGGTCAGAGTTTTCTGTGCGTTACAAAGACGCGATCTGGCGTTTTGATACGCGGGCGAACCTTGAGCTCTTCCGCATGAACCCCGATGCGTTTGCCCCGCAATATGGCGGTTACTGCGCGTGGGCTGTCGCCATGGGCAAACTCGCGCCCGGCAGTCCTGACCATTGGCATGTTGAGAATGGCAAGCTCTATCTGAATTACTCGACTCGCGTGAAGAAGCGTTGGGATGCTCTTCGCAAGGAGTTCATCCGCGACGCGAATGGCAATTGGCCAGATATTCTAGATGAATAGACCTATTGGCCGGAGAGCCAAGCCTTCAGAAGCTGATGTGCAATCGTCGTCTTCGGCGGCCGCAGGAAGGCATCGCCGGTTTTATCAAACACAGCTTCGACCTCGGCACGTGTAAACCATTTCGCGTCTTCCAACTCCTTCGGATCGACCTGCACGGTTCGGTCGGCGGCTTGTGAGATCATCCCGACCATGAGTTGCGATGGGAACGGCCAAGGCTGGCAGAAGAGATAGCGATGGTTTGAAAGGGTTGCGCCAACTTCCTCCAAGCCTTCGCGCGTTGCCGCTTCTTCCAGCGTTTCGCCGGGCGAAACAAAGCCCGCAAGAGCCGAGTAATAACCGGTCGGCCAGCCGGGACCGCGCCCCAGCAGAACTGAATCCTCATGCTCAATCAGGAAGATCACAACGGGATTGACGCGGGGGAAATGCTCTGTCCCGCAATTGGGGCAAACGCGCTTCGCGCCGCCTTCAGCTGGATCGCTTGGATGTCCGCACTGCGCGCAGAAGGGATGGGTGCGATGCCAGTCAAATAGGGACCTTGCCCGGCCAGCGACAGCCAAGGCATCTGGCGCAAGTTGATGGCCCTGCATGCGTAGATCAATCAATGCGCCCGGCGGCAGCATATCATCGCTCTTGAGCGAGCCCGCAAAAACAGGGTCGCCATCATTTTCCAGACCCAGGAAAATCAAACCCGGATCATGGAGCGGCATTCCCGCCACAGCGTTTGGCGCTGCGCGCAAAAGCTGGTATCCGTCTGATGCAATGAGGCCCTTGTGGAGCAGCAGTGCAGTCGCGCCCGGATGATCGCGCAATTTCGCGAGCGCCCCTTCACTTCGATCCATTTCGGCAAAATCGACTTGGGATCCGGCGAAAGGGATCGGACAATCAGGAAGGAAGCGCTCTGTCATGCGTGTCCCCTAGTCAGGCGTTAGCGTTCGATCAATCCGTGATCCGATTACTCTTATCTATGATAAACCGGAGCGGTGATGATAATCAGTCTGCGCCTACACTCTTGTCAGAGCGTCGCACCCTTGCCATATCGCGTCTCGGAAGATCGGCCCGGACGCGGGCTTTCGCCAACCCGGTCAGGTCGGGAACGAAGCAGCCGTAACGAATTGCACGCGGGTCGGACCCCGGTCTTCCACTTCACCTTTTTTCGACACGCATCGTCAGCGGCTTTTCGGGTCGGATGGTGACCCGCGCAATCGGCCAGGGATGGTCCCCAACAAGGCTGAGGCGGTAGCGTCGCAGGATCAGCGCGGTCAGCACGATCGCTTCCAGCTGCGCGAAACGCGCCCCGATGCAGACATGGGGCCCCAAGCCAAAGGGCAGATATTGAAACCGCTCAATTGACTCACGGGCTTCCGGTAAAAACCGTTCCGGCACAAAGGCGTCCGGTTGATCCCAGAGCTTGCGATGGCGATGCAGGACCCACAGGCTTCCAAAGACAATCGAGTCTCTGGACAGGGAATGCTCGCCCAGCGTTTCCGCCTGTTTCAGCTGCCGCGATAAGAAGGGCGCTGGCGGGTAGAGCCGCATTGTTTCTTCAAAACAAGCATAGGTGAAGGGGAGGGCGTCTGCCCACTCCGTCGCGGGGCGAGACAGGTCGAGCGTATCGCATTCCGCTTCGGCACGCGCGAGCGCCTCTTTATCTTGAGACAGCAAGTAGAAGAGGAAGGTGAGAGCACGACTCGTCGTTTCATGGCCCGCTGCAATGAAGGTGATCATCTGATCTTCGATCTGTGTATCGGTGAAGGGTTTGCCGTCCGGGCCCTCCGTCGTGAGAATCAGCGTGAGCAAATCGTCCGGTACAGTTTCACCTGCCTCCATCCGCGACCGCCGAGACTGGGCGAGGGCACTGACTTGTAGTCGCATCCGTTTCACAACACCCATGCGCCCGACACGGGTGGGGCGAGGTATCCAATTGGGAAGCGGCAGAAAGTCGAGCGGATCGGGTTTGCCCATGGTCGACAAGAATCGATCAATATCGCGCAGTGCGGTCGCCCGACCGCCGTCCAACTCGCCCGAAAACATCACGTCAGAGAGCACCTGATAAGTCAGGTCAACCATGGCCGCGTCAAAGGCGATTTCTGATGTCTCAAACAGGCGGTCTATATGCGGGCTCGCGGATCGTCTTATCCCTTCCGCGTATTGGGCCACATGACGCGGCGTGAAGAGCGGGGCGAGGGCGCGTCGATCCTGTCGCCAACGGTCTCCCTCCGCCGTTAGTAGTCCTTCGCGCAAGGCCGGTTTCAGGATCGCATTGCGAAGACTGGAATGTCTGAGCTTATCGGCCTTTTCGACAAAGGCTTCTTTGAAAGTCTCCGGGTTTGTCGGTGTGAAAAAGGTTGTACCTAACCCATCGGCAATCTCATCAAATTCAGTCAAGGCCGAGCGCGTCATGCCGTGAAGCGGGTTCTGAGAGCTGTGCCTCATATAGCGAGCCCAGTCGATCCAGTCCCAGTCGCTGACGGAGGTTTCAATAGGAAGCGGGGCGGGCGGTATAAAGCGTCCGTCATCCCATCTCGGCGCGGGACGTACGGAATAATCGTGGCGGGTCTGACCCATAAGACTCCCATGCGCCGATCTATGCCTGTGTGCAACCGCTGAAGCCTTGCTTTTCAAGTGGGGCTGCTCTGCATATAAGTAGGGCGATGTCTGAGACTGCTTCCAATCAAACCTATCAGGTTCTGGCGCGCAAATACCGCCCGTCGACCTTTGAGGATATGATCGGGCAGGACGCGATGGTCACGACCTTGCGGAATGCTTTCAAGACGGGGCGCATTGCGCATGCTTTCATGCTGACCGGTGTTCGCGGCATTGGGAAGACGACGACGGCGCGTCTATTGGCGCGGGCGCTCAACTATGAGACGGATGCGACTAAAGGGCCGTCCGTCGATCTGGCGACACCGGGCCGTCACTGCGACGCCATCATGGCTTCGACCCATATGGACGTACTGGAAATGGATGCCGCGTCCCGGACAGGTGTCGATAATATGCGCGAGCTGCTCGATGGGGTGCGTTATGCGCCCGCTGATGCGCGCTACAAAGTCTACATCATCGACGAAGTGCATATGCTCAGTGCAGGCGCGTTCAATGCGCTTCTCAAGACGCTGGAAGAACCGCCCGACCATGCCAAATTCATCTTTGCGACGACAGAAATTCGCAAAGTTCCGATTACGGTTTTGTCCCGTTGCCAGAGGTTTGACCTGCGCCGGGTTGAAGCCGATGTACTAGCCGCACATCTGAAAGGCATTTCAGAAAAAGAAGGTATTCAGGTCTCTGATGATGGCCTGGCTCTGATTGCGCGTGCCGCGGAAGGGTCCGTCCGGGACGGTCTTTCCTTGTTGGATCAAGCGATTGTTCAAAGCGGTCTGTCAGGCGATGAGGTCACAGCGGAGCAAGTCCGCTCCATGTTGGGTCTGGCTGATCGGGTGCGTCTCATTGATCTGTTCGAATATGCGATGAGTGGTGATGCGAAAGCCGCGCTCACAGCCATGCGCGCCCAATATGATGACGGCGCGGCGCCTGAGGTCGTGATGGGCGACCTGCTCGATATTTGTCATGAGGTGTCCCGCGCGCAGACCTTAGGGGCTGATGCAGCCTTTGATTTTGCGCCCGATCAGGTGGAGCGTTTGCGTGGGTTGGGTGAGCAGTTCAGCATTGGTCAGCTCACCCGCGGTTGGCAGATTTTGATGCAATCCCATTCTGATGTGCGGAAAGCGCCTGTACCCTTAGCGGCGGCGGAAATGGCACTTCTCAAGCTCTCGCTGGCGGGTCAAATGCCGCCACCTGAGCTGGCCGCATCGATTATTCGCGAAGCCCAGAAAATGCAGAGCGAAGGCAGAGAGGGACTGCCAGAATTGTCGCCGGGTCCGACGGCTTCGATGTCCGCCCCGACGCAAACGGTGCAAACGTCATCGCAACCGACGGTCGCTGTGGCCCCCAAACCCATCGCGCCACCTGCGCCGACAATGCGGTTTGAGCGTTTCGAGGATTATGTCGAACAAGTCGAAGATTTACGCCTCCGGTCCGATCTCGAACGCTATGTCAGTGTTGTGAGTTTTGCCCATGGTCAGGCTGAAGTGCACATCACGGAGCCACGCCACAATGCCTTGATCGGCCGGATGGTGCGGTCTCTACAGGAAATGACAGGACAGCAATGGCTCGTCAGCCCCGTCGATCAACCCGGCGCAATTCCGATGGCGGAAGCGCGTCGCACTGCAAAAGCAGAACAGAATGCCAAAGATCGCTCGCATCCGGCTTTCGAGCATCCACTGCTGAAAAACGCCAAACTCCTTGGAATCAAAGACCGCGCTCCCAATGTAGTCGTGGCAGACTTCAAGACGGGAGATGACCAATGAAGGACCTGATGAGCCTAATGAAACAGGCCAAGGAAATGCAGGCGAAAATGGAAGCCGCCCAAGCCCAGGTCGCGGATGCTGAAGCGACGGGTCGTTCTGGCGGTGGTCTGGTCACCATTACTTTGGCGGGCGGCGGAAATATGAAATCCCTGACGCTCGATCCGACTTTGCTGGGTAGTTCCGCAGACGATGATCGCGAAATGCTCGAAGACCTGATCGTCGCGGCTTATCAGGATGCGAAGGTCAAACTGGACCAAGCGACGGCCGAAACCATGAAAAACGCGATGGGCGATATTCCGCTTCCGCCCGGCATGAAGATGCCCTTCTAGGGAAATCCTTTCGTCTTTTCAGAGCATTCCTCTATGTCAGAGGAATGTCTCTACGATCCTTATCTTTAAGCGTTCTCGCCGCTCTGGCCTTTCAAAGCGGTCAAGTCGCTCTGGCGGCTGATACCAATCCAGCCGCAAACGCTTTCTACCAATATGACGAAATTCATCAGCCTGTCCTGTCCAAGACGGGGATGGTGAGCACGCAGGATCTCTACGCGTCAGAAGTTGGTGCTGAGATTTTGCGGCGTGGCGGGAATGCCGTGGACGCCGCGGTCGCGGTTGGTTTTGCGCTAGCTGTTACCCATCCTCAAGCGGGCAACTTGGGCGGCGGGGGCTTCCTTATGTTGGCGGCGGCAGCTGGGGCCATTTCCCGAAAATCTATAGAAATGAGTTCGCCATCTGGCGCCGCCA
>JBCBGR010000010.1:0-21524 GCA_038526555.1 Pseudomonadota bacterium | reverse complement strand
GCGAGCAATGTGCCATATCCGACAATCGTGGGCAGCCCTGTCAGGCGAATGGCTAAAAAGACGACACCCAAGACCAGACAGAGCCAAGCGACAGCCCAATTACGCGCAATCCACCAGAGTTGGAGCCTATCGACCCTTTGCATCAGCAAGGCGATCACGCCGGACGTAAAAGGGAACGACGCCAGCCAGAGGCCGATGATGAGGACAAAAGGAACAATCTGAAAGTCTGGCAGCTGGGCCCCGGCCAGATTAGCGCGTTCCGTTTCCAGTCCAACCATCACCAGCCAAAGCGCTGGGAAGCAGATCAACAGAGCGAGAGAAGATTTAATCAGACCGTTGCGCGATTGATCGAAAAATCGGTCCCAATCCGGCCAGGTTCCGACCGCACCAAACACGCCATAAAGCGGTGTCATGAAGCGGGGACCGTCTCAGGGATCGAGATACAGCGCTCAAGCAGCATCGCTTTGAGAGCTTCCGGAATGGGGCAGGCTTTTCCATCGCGCGTCGAAACGAGGGTCGCCATGGCAAGCAGCACAGGTTTATTGCCTTGCCAGGCACAGGTCTGGATGACCCAAGAGCTGTTCCCCATGCTACCAACGCCGAGGTAAAAATCGACCTCTGGATGGAGGTGGCATTCTCCCACATAATTGAGCGTCTGACCCACCACCATGGTGCGCACCGTGTCCGTCTGAAAATGCGCACTCATCGGGTGATTAAAGCGCACGCGGGCATCCTCAAACAAAGCCGCCATCGCGACATTATTGATATGATTGAGCGGATCGAGATCTTGGAAGCGGGGCCGGACCGTAATTTTTTGATGATAGAGATCACGGTTCAACCAAACTGGATCAATGCGTTGCCCTGTTGGGTAGTCGGTGGCTGCGTTCGCTGTCATGCGCGTGGCCCTACAAAGTCAGCGCTTATGGGACAATAGGACGAACTCAGTCATCCGGCTGCGGCAAAACAAGTTCGTCTACGCTGAAGAGATCATCCTCATCGTCAGGTTCAACGAATAAATCACGTAACCGTCCTGGATCCTCTTGGATGATAATGTCGTTGCCAAGGAACTCTCGGTCAAAACTGACTTCAGGCCCATCATCCATCAAGTTTGTCGACGGCCCTCCGCCATTCATGCTGGGACTAAAGGTATTCAACTCACCTGACGCACGACTGCCCGACAGTAACCGCCCGGTATTGATTGTGGCCCGATCAATGCCCGCATCAATCCCGCGGGGGCGATATTGTTCAAAACTCTCATACCCAGCCGCATCGCGCCCGCGGAAAGAGCGCAAATATTCCGGACACTCCAAGTGTGTCTTGCCTGCTTCCCGACAGCGCATATCCAAGTTCATGCCCTCATAACCCGCACCGGGTGAATTCCCGTAACTACCCGGCGCAAGCGTCCAGCCATTCACTCCCGGAGCCGAACGACGTGTTCCACCGCCCGGCGGGTTTCCAATATTCCCGCCCCCGGCTGCGGGGCCGGAAAGTGGTTGTTGGGTCTGCCCAGCAGGGGCCTGTGTGGCAGGACCAAGCGGACGATCCCGTGCGAGTAAATCAAGGAACGAATCCGCCTCTTCTTCAGACACAGCCCGCCGTTGCTCAATGATTGTTTCTGGCGCCTCCGGAGACGCGAGGATCGTCTGCGGCGCGGTGATAATCTGGTCCGGTTCGGGCTGAGGCTGAACCTCCGGTTCCAGTTCAAGCTCAGGCTCCGGTTCGATCTCTGTCACCGGGGCGGGTTCCGGCTGGATGGGCTCTGGCTCAATCGGCAAAGGGTCTATCACCTCAGGTGTCGTGAGCGGCGGCAATTCTTCCAATTCAGGGGCTGGTTCTTCGGTGATGATCCCCGGTGCCGGGTCTTCCTCGACAGGGTTTGGCGTCAAGAAGGGTGCGGGTTCCAGCTCAGGTGCGGGTTCGATAACGGTATCTGGCAGCGGATCAGCTTCTTGTTCGGGCAGTGGCTCCGTTACGATCTCTGGTTCTGGGTCTTCAATGATTTCAGGTTCAGGCTCCGGAAGCGGTTCTGGTTCTGGAACAGGTTCCGGTTCGATCTCTGGCTCCGGCTCAGGGAGGGGCTCGGGTTCAGGCAGAGGCTCGGGATCGGGTAAAAGTTCTGGCGCGGGTAAAGGCTCCACCGTCGGCTCAGGCTCGACAATGGGTTGAGACAAAACCTCTGGAAGCGGTTGGACGGGTTCTGGCTCGGGCTCAGGCTCTGGTTCGGGTTCCGGCTCAGGGATTGGTTCAGGCTCAGGCTCAGGAAGCGGTTCTGGCTCTGGTTCTACCTCTTCCTCAGGCTCCGGCTCTGTTTGAACGGGCGGTGGCGGAACGGGTCTGGGGCGCGGTGGTGGGGCCTGAACGGGGACAGGTTGCGGCTCAGGCGCGGGGGTTTCAATCACTTCTGGCTCAGGTTGCGGGGCTTCAAACGCGACCACTTGAACCGGGATGACCTCCGGCTCATCAGGCTTCAAATCCGGGACAATAAAGTTGGAGGAGAGGCTGAAGAAGAGCGCGGCGTGAACGAGCAGCGCCCCCAGAAAGACTCCTGTGCCCCGTTGCGCATCATCTTCGAAAAAGTCCGCAACCCGGTTGGGGTCATGGTAGGGTGAAAAACTGACCGCAGCAGATGATCCGGGTGTTGCGAACACACCGGGTCCATATGCGGAATAGAGGGTCACGCGCGGCTATGGCTCTCCTACCAGAAGCGCGCACACCGCACCTCTTTGAAGATTCCGCTTAGCAGGCTTGGCGCTCAGGCCAAGTCGTCAGGCGCACCGTTTACCGCTTTGTCATGGAGTTTTCGAAGGATTCCCTGCGACACTTAGTGCGCGATCACCACGATCAGGGACAAAGCCAGACTTAATCCGATGATCAAGCGTTCAAAGGCAGAGAGCGGGCGGGCGTGAAATGTCTGATATGTTTCCATATCGCGTGCATGAACACCGCACATGGCGGCTTTAAGGCAGGGGCGTGACCGTTTCGGGGTGCTGGATTACGGTTTTTTTGCGATTGCTGCGCCAGATGACGATGCCCACACCTGTCAAAGTAATGGCTCCACCCCCGAACAGACCGACAGAAGGTGGCTCACCTAACAAGATTAGTCCGCCCGCCACGCCGATCACGGTGGTCAGCAATCCACTGGGTGTGACGACCTGGATCGGTAGCCGCGATAAGAGCCAATAATATGAACCATGCGCGACAATACTGACCAGCAGGACTGAATAGGCAAGCGCGGCCAAGAAAGGCAGACGCTGATCAGCTGCAAAGACGGCGGTCTGGTTGCTCTCCAAGATAAGGGTCAGAGGCCACAGGATCACGGTTCCGACAACAGCAAACCACGCGACCAGTTCGGACGGGCGAATATCCTTTGTGCGCTTCACCGCAATCGCGCCGCAGGCTTCGCTAAAAGCGCCACAAACGATCAGGACAATACCGAGCACGAAGAGAGGCCCTGCCACATCGTTGGCCCCTGTGAGACCGATCACAACAACCCCGGCAAAAGCGAGCAGAATGCCCAGAACTGACCAACCACGAATACGCTCGCCCAAGATGAGAACACCCAGCAGAACCGAAATCGGCATGTAAAGCTCAATCGCAACCGCTGCCGCACTCGCTGTTGTCATCCCCATAGCGGGAAACATGAAGGCATAGTTGAGCGCGCCAAATCCCAAGCCGCCAATCAGGACCGGCACCATCTGGCCACGATGCCAGCGTAGGAAGGGTAACATGAGGAGCGCCACGAGTGTCATGCGGACCGCCGCATAGAATAATGGCGGCATACCCATCTCCCCAATGGCGGTGCGCATGACCGGAAAGTGCAAGCCCCAGATCGTGCAGATCATTATCAAAACGAGAAATTCGCGAACACTCATCTTGTCCCGCTAACACCCGGACGATACCAACGCTATCACTATGCAACTCTCCAATCGAATTCAGGCGGTCGCCCCCAGCGCGACCATGGCGATGACACAGGCCGCGCGGTCGATGCGCGAAGCGGGTCAGCATGTGATTTCCTTGAGCGTCGGCGAACCCGACTTCGCAACGCCTGCCCATATTTTGGACGCGGCCAATCAGGCGATGCAGGAGGGCCATACGCGCTACACGGCGGCTGACGGGATCACAGAGCTGAAAGAGGCGATCTGCGCCAAGTTCGCGCGGGATAATCAACTCACTTACTTGCCTGAAAACATTAATGTCTCACCGGGTGGAAAAGCCGTTCTCTGGAATGCACTGTCTGTGACCGTCGGCCCGAGGGATGAGGTGATTGTTCCCACACCTTGCTGGGTCAGCTATCCGGACATGGTCAAACTGACGGGCGCGACCCCGATCCTCCTCGCTGGTGGCGCGGATTTCAAGATCACGCCTAAGGCGCTGGAAGAAGCCATTACGCCAAAGACGCGCTGGCTGATGCTGAATTCTCCCAGCAATCCGACAGGCGCGGTTTATTCGGCGGACGAATTATCGGCTTTGGCAGACGTGTTGCGCAAATACCCACAGGTCATGATCCTGACCGACGATATTTATGAAGCGCTTGTCTATGGGGACGCAGCCTTTGCCACCATCGCCACTGTCGCGCCGGACCTTCAAGACCGAACACTCACCATGAACGGTGTCTCGAAGGCTTACGCCATGACGGGTTTTCGGATTGGCTATGCGGGCGGGCCGAAATGGCTGATTGACGCGATGCGGAAATTTATGGGGCAGACAACGTCTAATTCCTGCTCCGTCAGTCAATGGGCGTCTGTTGCGGCGCTCAATGGGTCGCAAGACTTTCTGGATGATTGGCGCGCCGCCTATCGCAGCCGCGCAGAGATGATGGTCAAAGCGCTCAATATGATCGGGCTGACCTGCACGCTCCCTGATGGCGCCTTTTACATCTTCGCCAACTGTGAGGCGTTGATGGACGAAAAAGGGCTAGAAAGCGATGCTGAACTGGCCATGGCCATCCTGAAAGAAGCGCGCGTTGCAACCGTTTCAGGCTCCGCCTTCTATTCGCCCGGACATTTGCGCCTCTCCTACGCCGCGTCGATGGAAGAACTCACGCAAGCGTGCGCGCGAATTGCTGAATTCTGCTGAGATCAACCTTATATAGAGGTTCAAAGAAAATAGATTTAAAGAGAGATCATCATGGATATTGATATTGGCATTCAGGCCGAAGACCGCGAAGCGTCCGCCAATGCTTTGTCGAAGCTTCTCGCCGATACGTATACGCTCTATCTGAAGACCCATGGCTATCACTGGAATGTAGAAGGCCCGCATTTCCAACAGCTCCACGCGCTTTTCATGGAGCAATATACCGAAATGTGGACGGCTTCTGATGAATTGGCCGAGCGCATCCGAGCTTTGGGCTTCTATGCGCCAGGGGCCTACACACAGATGGCGAAGCTGGCCTCCTTGAGTGAAGATGCAGGCGATCCGCCCGATTGGCAGACAATGGTGAAAACACTCGCTAAGGGGCATGAGCAAGTCGCGAAAACCGCCCGCGAAGTCTTACGCGTGGCCGAAGAGGCGGGCGATGATGCCACGGCAGACGTTGTCGCGCCCCGCGTGACTTTGCATGAAAAAACAGCCTGGATGCTGCGCGCGACCGCTAGCTAGTTGGGCTTAGCTGCGCTTCGTCTCATTGAGGCGAAGCCAGTCCCGCTTTGGACGACCATGCAGTTGGTCCATAAATTCCAGCTGCAGACCAATCGGGCGGCTGTGGCCGCTATTCCACATCATGACGATGCCTGAGCGAAGCTCTGGATCAAATAGCATCAGCGAACGGTAGCCTTCGACACCGCCGCGATGGCCGACTAGCTTGTGACCTTCAAAATCGTAGACGCGCAGACCCAAGCCATAGTGGGCATTCTGCAAGGCATGGAAACGGCGGTTCATGTAACTCTGTTCGCGCGGTGTCGCGACCACGGGCGTTTGCATGGCGCGAAGGCGTTCTGGCGGGAATGGCGTGTTGAGCGGCTTCCCCTCTTGGGGTGGCATCAAGGCCGTCATCCATTTGGCCATATCTTCAATGGAGCTGTTCACGCCGGCTGCGGCAGGAACGCGATAATAGGTGGGCTTGACCTGACTGATCGTTTTGCCAGAGCGCGTATGTGGACGGGCCCAGTTTCGGCGCTCCGTCATCCCTTCTAGGGTGAGGCTGGCCGTTTTCATGCCGAGCGGATCGAAAATCTCTTTCTGGACGACCTCATGATAAGGCATGTGGGTCGCTTCTTCGATAATCTCAGCCGCCGCGTCAAAGGTCACATTCTGATAGGTGTGGCAGGTCCGCGGCGGACAGACATAGTCCAGCTCTGCCAGTTGGCCTCGGAGAGGTTTGGCATAGCGACCATCTTCGATTTTATGATCAAACGCATTTCGTGTGATCCCGATCCGGTGGGACAGGAGATCAACAATGTCATGCTTCTCATCGGTCGGTGGCAGATCGAGCGACGGGGCGAGGACTTCAATCGGCTGACTGGGGTCGACGACGCGCTGTTCGACCATGCTAAGCAGCGCCGCAGCAGCAACGCCTTTTGACACAGAGGCCCAACGGAACACCGTATCTTTATTCACCAGCTGGCCGCTGCCCCGCACGGTTTCGCCGTAGCCATAAGCAAAGGTCACACGGCCATCTTCAACAATGGCCATGGACATGCCCGTCATGCCGGGTTCAGTCGCCATGAGCTGAATTGCGCGGTTATGCAGTTCCTGCTTGTCGATTTTCGGCGCGTCTGCCGATTGGGCTTGCGCGACGGCAGAGGAAATCAGGGCAGAAATCAGAATCAAAAAGGATGTTAGCCGAACCTTCATTCGGATCGACTAAAATCTGGCGGCTAAACCGTCGAACAGGTTCCCCCCTGAGGCGCAAATTAACGGATCAGTTCAACATCCAGAGAATAAGCGCGCCGCCGAGCAACAGACGGTAGACCATGAACGGGAAAAACCCGATGCGGGTGACGAATTTCAGGAACAGCGCAATCGCGGCGTAAGCGACAACGAAAGAGAGTCCTGCGACCAGTAAGCCTTGTCCCAAAGTTGCACCGCCATCAGCCCCTTCAGTTGCCAGTTTTAATGTCGCGTAAGCGCCGCCCGCACCAATGACGGGCAAGCTCATCAGCATGGAAAAGCGGGCTGCTGCTTCGCGAGATAGGCCGATCGCTCGGCCCGCGGTCATAGTAATGCCGGACCGCGACGTTCCAGGAATAAAGGCGATGACTTGCGCCAGCCCCATCGCAAAAGCCCCCCGCCAGGTCAGTGTGTCCATATCGCGATCCGCCTTGGCCATCACATCTGAGAGCCAGAGCACAACACCAAAGATGATGGTTGTTGCCGCAATGATGGCGGGGCTTCGGAGCGCTTCATCCCAACCGCCGCTCGCGAGCAAGACGCCAACAATCAGCGCGGGTGGTGTGGCGATGATCAAGTTCAACGCAAGCACAGCCCCACGTGTCAGGCGCCGCTGGACCAGATCGACCAAGCCAACCAACATTTCCGCCACATCTTTGCGGAAGAAAAGCAAGACGGAAAACAACGTCCCGAAATGCGCCATCACATCGATGAGCACACCTTGTTCGGTCCAGCCGAAGACAGCTTCCGGGAGGATAAGGTGCGCAGAACTCGACACAGGGAGAAACTCGGTGAGTCCCTGAATAAAAGCGAGAAGGAGTGCCTGCCACCACGTCATAGTCGCGCCTAACCTGTGAGGCGTTAGAGAAGCGTTACGCTATTGCGTGAGCGCGGCGGTGAGCGAGGGGCCTTGGGTTTCCTTAAACCGAACGCAGTCTTGGATCATGTCGAGAACTGCCGTCAGGTTCCCTTGGAATTCGTCATTCCCTTTCTCAAAGGCACGGTAAAACGTCACCGCTTCTTCATATTGGTCAGAGGAGCAAACCCGAGAGAACCTATTTTTTATCGTTTCAAGTCGTTGGTTAACATCAGAGATATGATCATTAATATCCGTAACCTCTTCAAACCCATACCAGATATCATCCCATGTAGCGGGATTCTTCAACATGGCAAAATTGAGCCTGACGATCTGAGGCGACAAAAGGGATGTCTCATTGGACCTTATAATACCTTTCAAACGGGTCACTTGTTCTGAATTTGGAGCTGCAACCAGGGCTTGCACAGCAGCTTCAGACTCGAGCGGGGTCCCTGTGAATAGCAGCTCAACCAACGGCTCCATCGACACTTCCGGCCGCGCCCGCATCGTCTCAATGAACCCGCTTTCCAGCAAATGCAGCGGGACAGTCGGTTTCAAATCCTCCCGCGTCGGGTCAAGCTGCAGGTAAAGCGAGCCCTGCCGGATCAGATAGTTTCGCACCTCTTGGTCATTGCCTTCACGGGCCATGATATTGCCGAGGCCCGCTGAAATCTGTTTGGCGTCTTCCGTGTCTGACGCGCGTGCGGCCCGGTAAACGCGGCCATAGGTGCGCGTCACATGACGCGCGAGACCGCGCCGCAGGTCAGGAAATTCATCATAGATAAAGCTGAGTTCCCGCGTTGATCCAATCACGACCTCTGGATCCGGGTGGGTCGCGAAGGCGGCCATTCCGCTCAAGAAAGACGCCCCATCCACATCTCCTGACCAAAAACCCTCAACCAGCGCGTCCTGCGCGGCCAGCGCATCCTCTTTAGGCAATGCGCCTGCCGCAATATCAGCCGTCTCAACGACGTCGGGCTGCGCTTCCTCTGTGACCTCAGTTTGGTCAGTTGGGCTACACGCCATGGCAAGGACAATCGGAAGAATAAAAGCCAGAAAACGCATCAAACTCACCCTGATTGATCGATGCGCCTCCATTATCGTTAGCGCCTGAAAAGAGCTACTGCCCAAAATGCGAAATGCAGGCTTTTTACGCTTCTTAACCTTATCCTTTAAATCTTCATTTGCCATACCGTGATTTAGATCACGCCCTATGCGCACGCTCTACCATTACTCGCTGCATCCGGGCAGCCGCGCCGTGCGGATCTGCTTCGCCGAGAAGAAGCTGAAACTGCGCGAGGTCGAGATCGACCCGTGGAACCCGGATGAGAAGTTCCTGTCGCTCTCCGTTGAAGATGTGCCGCCTGTTCTGACGGACGTCACGCAAAGCGGCAACATCACCATCGTCGGCAGCCAAACCCTTTGTGAATATGCGGACGAAGCCAGCACCCGAAACCCACTCCTGCCCGGCGAACGTCACGACCGCGCAGAAATTCGCCGCCTTTGCACCTGGTTCGGACAGCGTTTTGATCATGAGGTGAACGCGCTCATCTTCCCGGAAAAACTTGAGACTGTCTTTTTGGGCGGCACACCCGACACGCGCGCTTTGCAAGAAGGTCGGGCTGCCCTTCGTGAGCATCTTAGCTATATCAGTTGGCTACTGGGATTGCGCGATGGCTTAGCGGGACCTGCGTTTACGCTTGCAGATATTGTAGCGGCAGCGCATATTTCGTGTCTGGACTATATGGACGAAATTCCTTGGCGCGAGTTTCCGGCCATTCAGGAATGGTATCAGACCCTGAAATCCCGCCCCTCCTTCCGCCCGCTTTTACAGGACCGCGTGCCCGGTATTCGACCGCCGCGCCACTATGGGGATTTGGACTTCTAATCGGATCAGTTTAGGCGTTTGGGCGTGTTCACCCTCACCGAATATCCTGTCTCATGAGTCGGCGCGATCCGCTAAAGGCGTTAAAAGCGCGTGCGAAGATGTTGGGGTTCACTGACCCCTATGTCGCTGACCTGAGCCAGTTTGGCAATCAAGCTGGGGAACGCCTTCAAGCTTTTGTCGATCAAGACAGGCATGGCTCCATGCGCTGGATGAAAGAGACTTTAGAGCGCCGACAACACCCGCAATCGCTCTGGCCAGACGCCGAGTCTGCGATCATTCTCGGCATGAATTATGGACCCGAGACGGACCCGCTAGTCACGCTGGGTCAAAAGGACCGCGCCACGATCTCGGTCTATGCGCGCGGGCGCGACTATCATGATGTGATGAAAGGCCGCCTTAAGGAGCTGGCCGGACTACTCGCGCGCGATACAGGGGAAGACGTCAAAGTCTTTGTGGATACAGCACCCCTCATGGAAAAGCCCCTCGCCGCGCTGGCGGGTCTGGGCTGGCAGGGCAAGCACACCAACCTGCTCTCGCGGGAGTGGGGGAACTGGCTGTTCCTGGGAACAATCCTTAGTGCAGCTGATCTGACGCCCACACCACCTGAAACCGATCATTGCGGGTCTTGCCGCGCCTGTCTGGATATCTGTCCGACCAATGCGTTCCCGGCCCCCTACCAGCTCGATGCGCGGCGCTGCATTTCCTACCTGACGATTGAGTATGACGGCCCGGTTGATCCGGAGCTCAGACCCCTGATGGGCAACCGCATCTATGGCTGTGATGATTGCCTCGCCATCTGCCCTTGGAATAAATTCGCGCAGGCCGGACAGGAAACAAAGCTCGCCGCGCGGGACGACCTCACCGCGCCGACCCTCTCAGAGCTGGCCGATTTGGGCGAAACGGGCTTTCGTCAGCGCTTTGCTGGATCGCCGATCAAACGCATTGGTTGGGCGAAATTCCTGCGCAATGTCCTTTACGCCATCGGAAACTCCGGAACTCCCGCCTTGCTTGTAGATGTAGAACCACACACGCAGAGCGACGTGCATATCATCCGCGACGCCGCACAATGGGCTCAACAGAGGTTGCAAAATCTGAAATAACGCTTGCCGTAGGACCGCCATCCTGCCTTCCAAAGGAGCGGAGGGCTAAACTGTGGGGCCGAAACATAAATCATATAAGCGGTCCTCGCCGCTGGGCCGGGCTAATCAGCTCCGGCCAGCGTCCGTCATCACCAGTAGTGCTGTCGCTTCCTTACTCGCGGCTCTCTTCGGGATCAGCGCCATCAGCGGGGCGGATTTCCGTATGATCATGTTGGATATTACCATGCTGGTGGCGTGGGTCAGCGTGGCCCTCGGCGCAATCAAACTACTCGCTTGTCTAATACCCAGGCGCAAACTGTCGGAAGCCATATCTCACGATAACCTCCCGACCTACACCATCATTCTGCCGTTGTTTGATGAAGCGCATATGGTCCGACCCCTGTGTGAAGCGCTGTCACGACTGAACTATCCGACTGATAAGCTGGACATTATCTTGGCTTGTGAGGCTGAAGACAAAAACACGATCATGGCCGCGCAGCAGGCTGCCAGTGAACCCTTCCGCGTCCTGATTGTCCCGCCTGTCTATCCGGGCGGACCGCCACAAACGAAACCACGCGCTTTGAATTACGCCTTGGCACGATCTTCGGGAACATTGGTCACCATTTTTGACGCGGAAGATCGCCCGCATCCGGATCAGCTCCAACAAGCGGCATCAGCCTTTACAGCCCATCCTGACTGGGTCGCGCTTCAAGCGCCGCTGGACTATTTCAATACGCGGGACAGCTGGCTCGCCGCCCAGTTCGGGCTTGAATATGCGGGACTGTTTCATGTGCTCTTGCCCTTCTATGATCGCCTCAATCTCCCCTTCCCCCTCGGCGGCACCTCGAATCATATGAGGCGCGACGTGCTCGAGGCGGTCGGTGGTTGGGATCCGCATAATGTGACGGAAGACGCGGACCTCGCCTTTCGTCTTGCCAGCGAGGGCGGACAAATCGGCTGGATTCAACCGCCCACGGAAGAAGAGGCGGTGTCCAGCCTGCGACCCTGGTTCAAACAACGCTCGCGCTGGCTGAAAGGCTATATCCAGACGTGGCTCGTTCATATGAACGCGCCGCTGACAGGTGGTTGGCGACGCGCGGTCATGTTGCAACTCACGCTCGGCTTTTCGCTGCTATCTGTCGCCTTCTTCGCGCCCGTCATGATGGCGCTGGGTTTGCTCGGACTGGCAAAGAGCTTAGGCATTACAGAGATAGGGCTTCCAACCATCTATCTGGGCGCGCTGGGCTTTAGCCTTCTTTGCGGCATGATTGTCGGGGCTTTGGGCGCGATCCGAAGCGGGAAACGCCATCTGCTTTGGCATGTGCCCCTCATGCCACTTTACTGGCTACTCCTTTTCCCGCCGCTCATTCAGGCACTGATCGAGCTGCGGACCCGACCCTTTCACTGGCACAAGACGGAACATGGTGTTACATCCCATAGTCTTACAGACGCGCCGCCCAACGAGGCGCGCCTTTAAACTTAGCCAGTGCCATGGACCCGACTCTTGATCTTATTCTCACCCTGACAGGGATTGCGATCTGCGCTGTTTTGGCGGCAGTCGGTATTCGCCTGCGGTTCAAGGAAAAGACAGATATCCGGCCTTACCGGATGCCGTGGATGATCATCGCGCTCGTCTCAATCGCCATCGCCTTTATGCTGGTCGTACACTTGGTCAATCTGTTCGGGTTTGAGACGGGTAATCGCCGCTAATTAAAGTGATCTTTGTTCGGCGGGGAGTAAGGTGCATCCCAGATCCGGCGTATGCACGGCGCGACTCGAAACGCGTCCGCCTAGAACCTCAACAGTGACTGTCTGACCTTCCGCGATAATCGTCGCCATGGAGACGTCGTCCGTGAAATCCGCACGACATTGTTCCAGACTCATCTCTGCGACATGCAAGCAGGAACAGACTTTCTTGGCCGCAAACGCCGTCGCCACGTTGGCAAATTCCAGCTGAGGCTTGAGCCAGAACGTATAAGCCGCCCCCGCCATCAAGCCGAGGATCACGCCCATCGCAATTATCACTTTGACGATCTTCATGTTCGCTTTCTAAGGAGGCAGCTATGCGTTGGTCGAGTCTTATTCTGTCTTCACTTTGCTTCTCAGGCTTTATTAGCCTTTTACCAACACAGACGCTTGCCAGTGATCCGGTCCCATTACCAGACCCTACGACGCAAACGGACTGGCCCACTGAGACCTGGATCCGCGCTTCAGTTCCCGAACAGCAAGAGGCAGCTTTAGCCGAAATTCTCGACCCTGTATTTGCGACAGAAGTCGGAGAAGGATTGGGCGAAACACGGGCCGTGCTGATCATCCAAGACGGGCAACTTGTCTATGAACGCTACCGCGACGGCATTACGCCGGATACACGCCACGTGAGTTGGTCTGTTGCGAAATCACTGACGACAACGCTGGTGGGACGCGCGGTTCAGACGGGGCTGATCGCGTCCATTGATGATCCGATGCCTGCCGCCTTTGAAGTCGGTGATCCACGCCGCAATATTAGCTGGCGACATTGGGTGCAGCTACTCGATGGGCTGGATTATGCCGAATACGGGGTCACAGAACTCATGGACAATGACGCCGCCCTCATGATGTTTGGCCCAGGACGATTTGATCAACTCGCCTATGCGAGAGAGAATTTCCCACTCGCCCATAAGACCGGGAAGCGCTGGAACTACAGCACAGTAACCTTCCATCTCGTCGCGCGTGCTTTGCAAAGCCTGCTACCCGGAACCTGTGTTGACCCGGAGGCTGACCCGGCGACGTGCCTAGCCAACCCTCAAGTCATGAAACACTGGGTCGATGAGGCCCTGTTCAATCCACTCGGCATTGACGGCGTGATCGAATTTGATTCTGCAGGAACATTCCTCGGCGGATCGAGCACTTATATGCGCGCGGAAGATTATGCCCGATTCGGGCTATTCTTACTACGCGATGGGATATGGGAGGAGGAACGACTACTCCCCGAAGACTGGGTCGATTTCAATCGCACCGCCCCAGCGGACAGTGACATGAATGGCTATGGCGCGGGCTTTTGGTTGGCCCCGGAAAATAATGACAATCCGCGCATTCAGTATAGCCCACCGCATGATGCGTTCCATGCTGGCGGACGAGAAGGGCAGCTGGTCTGGATTGTGCCGTCCCGTAATCTGGTGATTACGCGTGTTGGCTTGATGCCGGACTCGCCGGAGAACTGGAACGCGCTTTACCGACTGGCGCAGAATATTGGTGCAGCGCTTGATTAGGTTCAGGTGACGTTCAACCGAACTACCTCAATAAACACCTACAATTTCGCCTCTGAGGCGAGACGTTGACGACATTTGCCGGATGCCCAAGTTAAAAAGAGTGTGGTATCTAGGACGCTGAGGAGAATTAAAGTGGCAGGTTTGGGGCGTTTGATCGGTAAAGGCACCGCATTTGCGGCGGCTCTGCTGTGCGTGACCATCACCCCGTCTGTGGCCTCGACACAGCTCTCCGACATGTCGCCCACGCTTTTGATCGAAACGGGGCCGAGTGATAATCCCGATTACCGCCGCATGGTGTTCGTCAAATATCTGGCGGGCAATCAGGTCACCGCCAGCTACAAAGCCTATAATCGATCCGAATTTATTCAAATTCAGGATACAACGCCAAACGGGTTTGTCGCTGCGTGCGCCAATGGGCGCGCGACCACACTGGACGAAATTCGGGCTTATGAAATGCAGGAAGCGAATGCTCGCGCATCACAGCGCCCCCCTGCGATTACCCATTTTTGTATCAAGAGTGTCCCGAACTGGGAGGCGGGTAACCGCGCCACCTATCTTGACCCCATCTTTGAAGGCATGCCCTACGCGGCGACCCTGAATAATTAGGCCTGATGAACCCGGTCAAAAGCACACCTCCTCGACCTGTCTAATTTGCAATCAAAGAATCATGTTTCCCTGATTGACTACAGCTGTAATCGTTTATACGACTACGCTTGTAGTTATTAGGGATCCAATCGTGAAACAAATTGCGCGATCTGAATTAGACCTCATGAACATCCTGTGGGACCAGCCCGGTCTGGCCGCCAGCGATGTTCATGCCGCCTTACCGCGCAGCGATTCCAGGTCCCTGCAGACGATCAAAACACTCTTATCCCGCTTGGTGGAGAAAGAGGCCCTGCGGGCCGAGCGGGATGGACGTCGTTTTCTCTACCACCCCACCCTCACCCGGGACGATCATGCCGCCAGTGCCACACGCCGTTTCTCGGAACGGCTTTTCGGCGGCCGGGCAGCGCCCATAGTCGCGCATCTTGCGAAAGGAGACGGGCTCAGCGATGCTGACATTGCTGAGCTGGAAGCCATTATTCGGGAGTTAAAAGCCCGTGACTGACTGGATGATGACAAGCGGGGTTCAAACCGCCGTCGCGGTGACGGCCCTGACGCTGTTGGTTCTGGCGAGCCGCAAGGCCGTCTCCAGCCGGTTCGGCGCCCGATGGGCCTACGCACTCTGGGCGCTGCCTGTTTTTCGGCTTTTTATGCCGAGCCTGGCCATTCCAGCGGCTTGGGTTGCGCCGTTTATGCCAGCGTCCGCGCCAACACCCATACTGACGACACCCTTTCCCGAGCCGATTTTTATACCTGAAGTGATGCTGGCTGAGCCCGCACCGACAGGAATTGACTGGATAAGTATCCTGCCGATTATTCTACTGTTGATCTGGGGCCTTGGCGTCGCAATCGGGGCTGTCATTTTGGTCGCGCGTCAGCTTCATCATCAGCGCCAGATCCAAAAAACGACACAGGCTGTTTCACCCCAACTACAAAGACTGACGCAAACAATTGCCGAACGGATCAAGCTATCAAGGCCAACATCCGTGCGGGTTGCGACCCATAATGACGCAGAAGGCCCAATGGTTATGGGTCTGGCTCGACCCGTGATCATTCTCCCGGCCAGCTTTGAGCGTGAGCTCACAGTGGAGAAGCAACGCCTCGCCCTGCTGCATGAGATGATGCATGTGAAGCGCGGTGATCTCTGGGCGGCGGCGGTTATGATGGGTTTCCGTCTGCTTAACTGGCCGAACCCCCTCATTCATTGGGCCTGGCCGCGATTCCGCGCCGACCAAGAAGCCGCCTGCGACGCCTCAGTCTTGCGACTAACAGGTGAAACCGCGCGGGCTGATTATGCCGAAACCCTGCTGACCGCGGCACGCGTCTTTGCAGCCCCATCCACTCACACTGGGCGTGCCAGCCCAATATCCGGGATTGGCCTGAGCCTGTCCCTTCATCATCCCATAAAGGAGAGACTTATGATCTTGGGATCGAAAACAGACCAACATTCATTCGCGAGTCGCTGGACACTCGCCACACTCTTAATGGCAGGTGCCGCACTTTGCGCACCGATCAGCCTCGCCGGGGATCCGGGCGATAAAGTCGAAGTCAAAGAAAAATCCGTCATACGCGTTGTCACGTCCGACTCGGATGAAACGGACAGCAAGAGCTTTGAAGTCCGGAAAGAAGACGGCGTCACAACTTATCTCCGTTACAAGCAGGATGGCACGACAGAAGAAATCACAGCTGAAGAGATGGAAGCCGAATTTGGCGTCAACATTATGGAGCTTCAAAAGGGCGGGAAAAGCATTCAGCTGTTCCCACGTAAAAGCGCCGAAGGCATAACAGCCTTTCTAGCCGGTGAGCCCGGCCTCAGCGCTTTGCTCGGCGAGAATGAAGGCGAGACATCTATCCGCACCATGATCATGAAATCCGCAGATGGCAGTGATTATGATGTCGATTTTGAAGACGGAAAAATTCGTGTCTTCAAGACAGACGAAAATGGCGAACAGGTCGAAGTTGAAACGCAGTCCTTCACCGCAACAGGCGATGGCAAGGTTCCGTCCTTCACGACAGGTAATGGTCAGATCCATCTTTTTTCAAATGAAAATCGTGTCGTCGAATGGCTCAGCAAGGATGGCGACGAAAAAAGCTTCCGGTTTGAAATGACGGGGCCGGGACAGTTTGGCTCGACAGATGCGCGCCTGCGATCCGCACAATCCATGCTCGAGGCGACCGAGCGTATGCTGGGCGATCTGAAAGAAGACGCCGGGTCTGACGCGCAAAAAGATCTGCGCGATGCCGAGCGCCGTTTGGAGCAGGCTCTGAAATCGCTCAAGAAAGCGCAAGAGGCCGTCGAGAAATCCGACACGCCATAGGCGATAGACCTTAAACTTACACCACGAACAGACGTCCCGCTTTGACCCTTCGCGGGACGTCTCTATATCAGGCCTATGAGATCACGCCTTCACAGCCTTTCAGCTTTGTGTCTGATAGCCACCTTCATGACTTCCGGGTCCGCTTTCGCACAGACGCAGCTTAGACCCAGCCCGATCCCGTTTGACCCGGACCAGCTCGCGGTCGATAGCATTCAGCCAGAAACCATGCGGCAAGTTCCGACCTCTCAGATGGAGGTTCAGCTGTCTTATGCGCCTGTCGTGGCTGAGACCGCCCCCGCCGTCGTCAATATCTTCACCTCCCGTACAGTGCGTCAGCGCCGCTCTACCGGGTCTGACTTTTTCGATTTCATGTTCGGCATGGGCCAAGCGCCGCAGGAGCGCGTCGAAAACTCACTGGGCTCCGGTGTGATCGTTCGCGGCGACGGCGTGGTTGTGACCAACGCCCACGTCATTCGCGGGGCGGATGAGTTGCGCATCGTCCTGAATGATCGGCGCGAGTTTGCGGCCGAAATTATCGCGCAGGATGACGATCTTGATATTGCTGTTCTGCAGTTTGACACGCGCGGCGAACAGCTGCCCACCTTGCGTCTGGAAGAAGATGGCGACCGGGAGATTGGCGATATCGTTCTGGCCATCGGGAACCCGTTCGGTGTGGGTCAGACCGTGACCAGCGGAATTATCTCGGCCTTGGGTCGAACCAATGTGTCCAATTCCAGTTCGTTCATTCAGACCGATGCAGCGGTGAATCCCGGTAATTCGGGCGGCGCACTCGTCAACCTCTCTGGCGAGTTGATCGGTGTGAACACGGCGATTTTCTCCCGATCAGGCGGTTCAAACGGGATTGGCTTTGCCATTCCATCCGAACTCGTCCGACGCGCTGTCGACAGTGCGCTCTCGACCGGCGAAATCGTCAGGCCCTGGATTGGGGCGCGCACAGACGGTGTGGATACGACGATGGCAGCGGCTTTGGGCCTGGACCGCGCACGCGGGGCGGTGATCAATGAGATTTTGCAAGGCGGTCCAGCCGATGAGGCGGGTCTGCGCAAAGGCGATGTGATCCTGTCGATCAATGGGGTCGAAGTGAATGATGACAATGGTTTGCGCTTTACACTCGCGACCTTGCGTACCGGTGAGCAGACCCGCGTGACGTTCTTCCGGGATGGGCGCGAACGCTCTGCGACGGTGCGGATCGACACACCGCAAGAAGATCCCCTGCGTGATGAACGTCTACTCCTCGGCATACATCCACTGGATGGGGCAACGGTCGTTAATCTGAGCCCAGCCCTCGGCGAGGAGTTGGGGTTCGATCCTTATGTCTCTGGTGTGATGGTCCTGAAAGTCCAGCGACGCAGCGCCGCCTATTATAACCGCCTCCGCCCCGGCGATATTATTATCAGCATTAATGACCGGATCATGGACAGTACCCGGAACACGGAACGCACGCTGGCCATGGAAGTCGGAACAGACGTTTGGGAAATCGAAATTGACCGGAATGGCCGTATTGCTTTGCTTCCCATCCGCGCGCTGCCCAATCCGACTTGAAGACGCGATTACTCCACCTCTGATCCCAGCCAGCCTTCGAACATGGCTGTGAAAGCCGGCATGAGGACGTAACTCATTAAGGGCACAAGCAGTCCTGTCAGTATGAGTGTTCTGACAGGCATGGCAAAATGGGCGATCCTGTCCTCGCCCACCCAGAGCAGCGCCGTGATCACCGGATAAATGACGCCCCATGTCAGGAGCGCCATTTTATCGCTTCGTCTTAGCTTCGGCCTGCGCATTTAGTCCGCCATCGCCAGATCGAGGGCGCGAGCATTGTCGCGCGCATGCGCCACCTTTGTGGTCCCCGGAATGGGGATCATGTTAGGGCTTTTTGCCAACAGACCAACAAGGGCCGATTGGATAGCACTTGGACCTCTTCCCTGACTTGGACGATCCAAAGGAGAACCGGGCACCATGGGATTCGCGCCGAGAGGGCCCCATGGCAGGAAGGCAAGATCGTGAGTAGTTGCATGCTGAAGCACGCTCTCGTCACCGCCATTGACGGGATCATAGCGGTTCTGCACCGCATCAATCTGCGTCATGCTCATCGCCGCTTGGAGCTGTTTAAGCGTCACGTTCGACAGTCCAATCCGGGCAATTTTGCCTTGGTCACGCGCGGTCATCAGCGCGCCGATTTGATCCTCAAACGCCACATTGGGATCAGGACGGTGGAGGAAGTAAAGATCGATCATGTCGCGGTTTAGGTCTTTCAAGCTGGCTTCCATTTCGCGGGCGAGTTGCTCGGGGCGGGCATCGGAGCGAATATGACCGGGCCCGACGCCCGTCTTTGTGACGCCGCCTTTGGTGACGATGAACGCGTCTTGATCTGATGCAGGGATCGCTTCCCCTAAAAGACGTTCGGCATGGCCGGGACCATAAGCCCGCGCTGTGTCGAATAGCTGAACGCCAGCCTCTCGCGCGGCGCGGATAACGGCGAGGCCTTCATTCCAGTTCTTATAGGAACCGAAATTGCCGGGTTGTCCGGTCAGACGCATGGTTCCGAAGCCTAGACGATTGACAGTCCGGCCATCGCGAAAGGTGAATGTGGGATTGATTGACTGTGTCATGATTATCTCCTGTTTGTGTGACAAGCTTGAGATGACACTTACGGAGACTATTCTGTAGACGAGTGAAACGTATTACAGTTATACTTTTGATGTATGAGCACGACAGATCGTATTCGACTTCTGGAAACCTTCATCCGCATTGTTGAACGCGGGTCGATCAGTGCGGCTGCACGCGATCTGAACCTGTCTCAGGCCAGCGCCAGTCGGCAGCTCGCGCAGCTGGAAGCGCAACTGAACAGCGCATTGATCGCGCGATCCACCCATTCACTATCACTCACAGAAGCCGGCGAGCAATTACTGCCCCGCGCCAGAGATTTGATTGCGCGGTGGAGTGCATTGGATGATCTGGCAGACACAGACGGTCCTTTGACGGGGTCCATCCGTGTCGTCGCTCCCGTCGCATTGGGGCAAACCATTTTATTGCCGGCTCTGACTGACTTTCAGAAAGACCACCCTCATCTGCGCGTTACCTGGCGCCTGGAGGATCAGACTATCCGCTTCGCTGAGGAAGGGTGTGATGTCTGGATCAACATTGGTCATCCGCCGGATGAAAACCTGATCAGTCGCGAAGTGACTCAGGTTCGGCGGGTCGTGGTTGCGGCGCCATCTGTGAAATCCGTGACGAGTCCCCAACAGCTCATCGACAGACCGTGTGTTAGCCTCGGACCGTTTGAAGGGACGCAACTCCCCTTAACGGGACCCTCCGGGAGAACGGTGCGCTTATCTCTCACAGCCCGCCTGGCGACAAACAGTATTATGGTCTCGCACGCGGCGGCAAAAGCCGGACTAGGATTTGCTGTTCTACCAGAGTGGTTGATTCAGGAAGATCTGAAAACCGGTACGCTCGTTAATCTGCTTCCCGAATGGATCGCGCCGTCGCTACCAATCACAATTAACTACGCGCCCGCTTCGAGACAGTTACGCAGGCTGATCGCGTTTCGCGCCGCGATGGAAGACGCGATCCAAAATGCTATTGGTGCAGACGACCCTGAGTCTTGAGGATTGCGCCGCTGCGCCCGGTGACTATACCCCGCCCATGATCGCCAGTTTACAGGCATATCTCCTCGTCGCGCTGGGCGGCGGCATGGGCGCGATGGGGCGTTACGGCCTCGGCCAGTTTACACTACGCACCTTAGGTGCTGACTTTCCTTATGGAACGATGGCCGCGAATATTTTGGGCGGTTTTCTGATGGGGCTGCTCGCTGGATGGCTGACGACAAAGAGTGATGGGGAGAGCTTGCGGCTTTTCCTGGGCGTTGGACTCCTCGGTGGCTTCACGACCTTTAGCGCGTTCTCACTGGAAGCGTGGCAAATGATCGAACAGGGCCGTTATAATATCTTTGCGATTTATGCGGGCGGATCTGTTGTGCTAGCCATCCTCGCACTGGCCGCAGGTCTTTTCATCGCGCGGCAGGTGTTCGCATGAGTGGTGTCCAACAGCTTGAAGTCCCGGAGCATGATGCGGGGTTAAGGCTTGACCGCTGGTTCAAGCGGCTTTTCCCGCATGTGCCGCATGGCAAAGTCGAGAAACTGCTCCGCACCGGTCAAATCCGGGTCGATGGCAAACGGGCCAAGGGCAATGTGCGATTGGAAGCTGGACAAGTAGTCCGTATTCCGCCGCTGCCTGATCCGAGCGAGGTCAAACGCACGGCCAGCAAGCGCGACCAAAGCAAGCTGCAAGACCTCGCCCTTTATGAAGATTATGACCTCCTTGCCATCAACAAGCCCGCCGGGCTGGCTGTCCAAGGCGGATCGAAAACAACTCGGCATATTGATGGGATGCTGCCGGATGGCTATCGCCTTGTTCATCGGCTCGACCGGGATACATCTGGCGTTTTTCTGATCGCAAAGTCAGCCGCCGCCGCGAAATGGGCGGGACGTGCCTTTCAGAGTCGCCGGGCGGAGAAGATTTACTGGGGCGTGACCAATGGGGTTCCCCGTCCGCTCGTCGGCGAAATTGCTGGCTATATGGCTAAGGGCGAGTTGGATAATCGCTTCGGCAATATTCATATGGGCAAGGAAGTCATGATGGCGGTGCGCCACGGCACGCCGGGGGCGAAACATGCGCGAACAC
>JBCBGR010000009.1:0-21815 GCA_038526555.1 Pseudomonadota bacterium | reverse complement strand
ATACAACAATCGGACGCAGCGCAGGCTCAGGCGGGCCTGAAGGCGGTAACGGGACGTTACAATCCAATTTGGCGACCGTGACTTACAGCCTTGTCTCCAGCGATGATCGTGAAACCTCTTCACAACAGTTCGAAGACATGTGGACCAAAGCCCTCGGCTCCGTCCCAGAGGCCAAATCTGTCTCCATTTCTGCGACGCTTTTATCGTTCGGGGCACCGATCGCGCTTGAATTATCACATCCGGACGAGGACCGTCTGCAAACAATTTCTGATGAGTTGATGGCTGAACTGGAACGCATTTCAGGTGTGTTCAGCATCGAAAGTGATCTGGATGGCGGCCTGAAAGAAATTGAGCTGACCTTGAGGCCTTTAGCGACAACACTGGGCGTTACCCAGCAATCGCTAGCACAAGAAGTCCGGGCCGCTTTCTTCGGGGATGAAGCCGTTCGCGTCCAACGCGAACGCGAAGATGTGCGAGTCTATGTGCGACTCCCAGAGAACGAACGGAACTCGATTTCTGATATTGAGAGCTTCAAGGTCGCTCTACCGGGGGGTGGGCGCGTTCCCGTCTCCGACCTTGCTGACATCTCTTTCTCCAGAGCACCAGCCAACATTAATCGAAAGGACAATCGTCGCGTTGTGACGATAACCGCGGACATCGACGAAACGCGGATTACATCACAAGAAGCCAATAATGTGCTCCGGAGTGATATTATACCCGCCCTTGAAAACCGGTATCCATTATTGGATTCAAAATTTGGCGGCGAACAGGAAGAACAAGCCGAGACCTTTGGCGGATTAGGCATTGCTTTTGGCGGCGCGCTTCTCGTCATTTATGCGCTCTTGGCGGTGCCCTTCCGATCTTACACGCAACCGCTCATTGTGATGGCCGCAATTCCCTTTGGCATGATCGGCGCTTTCCTGGGTCACCTGATCGTCGGCATTCCACTCGGTGTTCTCTCCATGTTTGGTATTATCGCGCTAGCCGGGGTGATCGTGAACGGATCCCTGGTCTTGATTGATTTCTACAATGGCTATGTGCGCGACGGCGAAGACGAAATTGAAGCGATCGTGAAAGCGGCCAAGACACGCTTCAGGCCGATTATGCTGACCGCGATCACAACATTTCTCGGCGTGGCTCCCATCACCTTTGAAACAAGCCTTCAGGCGCAGTTCCTGATCCCCATGTCGGCTAGTCTTGGCTTTGGAGTCTTATTCGGGACGATCCTGCTGCAACTCTTGATTCCGTCACTGATCGTTCTGAAAGTTAGACTAAAGAGAGCTCTTCAAGGAGGTCCATCGACTGATAATGAAGCCCTTCAAGGCAGTGAAGTGAGCGCCTGACTGATCAACTGACACATAGAGTTCGCATCACGGCTTGATCCGTCTAAGGGGTCCTTAGCAAGCCTTTCGCGGGCTTGCTGCTATGACGCTTGAAAGGTCCCGGCATGTCGGATTTACAGCCCCAAATCGACTGGATCACGCGGCTCGTGGCGTTTGACACAACATCGCGAAATTCAAACCTACCGCTGATTGAAGATATTGAAGCCTATCTGACCGAGCACAGCATCGACTCAACCCGCGTGCCCAATGAGGATGGCAGCAAGGCCAACCTTTACTTCTCCGTGGGTCCAAAGGTTGGAGGCGGCGTGATCCTGTCTGGGCACACAGATGTGGTGCCTGTCGATGACCAACCGTGGGATACGGATCCCTGGACGGTCGTGGAGAAAGACAACAAGCTCTACGGACGCGGGACCGCCGACATGAAGAGCTTTGCCGCGATTGGCCTCTCACTCTTGCCAGACATGCTGACGGCTAATCTGAAACGCCCTATCCATTTTGCGCTGAGCTATGATGAAGAGATCGGTCTTCTCGGTGCACCGTCTATGATCCAGGAAATCAAAGATCTGCTCCCGGCGCCGTCGGCTGTGATTGTCGGTGAACCGACCAACATGCAGGTCATTGATGGCCAAAAAGGCATTGCCGTTTTCCGCACGGAAATCACAGGCCATGAAGCCCATTCCAGCCAGCCCCATCGCGGCGTGAGCGCCATTATGGCTGCGGGTCGTTTGATGGCGAAACTCAACGAGATCAATGACCGCCTTCAACGCAATGCAGACGAGACCTCTCCCTTCACCCCGCCCTATACAACCATATCAGTCGGTCTGATCAATGGCGGAACAGCCTCGAACATTCTGGCGCGCCGCTGTGGGTTTACCTGGGACGTTCGAGCACTCCCGGGCGATGATGTGAGCGCCATACGCGCAGAGTTTGAAGCCGAAGCAAAGTCTGTACTGGCTGACATGCAAGCCATCGCTCCGGTGTGCGAGATCACAACAGAGGTCTTGGCCGATGGTCCACCGCTCTTACCAGAAGAGAATAACCCTGCTGCGGAGCTCGCGCAGCGTCTTACCGGGTCTAACGGGCGGTCTGCAGTGTCTTACGCCGCCGAAGCCGGACAGTTCCAACAGGCCGGTTTCTCAACCGTGATCTGCGGACCTGGATCGATTGATCAAGCGCACCAACCCAATGAGTTTATTAAGGTCAGCGAAGTGGCGAAGGGAAAACAATTCGTACAGAGACTGATTGCCGAGTTAAGCGCCTGAAGCAGACCAAGGCGGCTTTAAGCGTTATGATCAAAAAAGAGCGTGATAATACCATCAGCATGTTTGTTGATGAACTCTTCTGACGTCACATCGATACCGTGTACCTCACGGACCTCATGGCCCAGGACGAACACCGTTTGCGCCGCAGCTACGAGAATATAAATCATCGTGACGGGATCAATATCAGGATAGATACCTTTGCGGATGAGATGTTGCGTCGTTGGCAGTCTTTGTTCGTGGGAGGGACGAATATGTTTCTCAACGGCCCATTTCAGTCGATCAGAATCACTGATGGATTCCTGCACCATGATCCGCGCATGTTCAGGGTGTCGGGCACAATAACGCACATAGCGCCGAATCCAGTTCTTCAGACCCTCCAAGCCTGTTGACTCAATGTCTCCGGGAGCGGGCTCCATTTCTTTTTCAAGCCGGGCAAACAGGAAATCGACTGCTGCTTTCCAGAGATTATCTTTGTCGATGAAGTGGTGGCGGATCAGGCCATGATTGACGCCGGCCGCAGCCGCAATGTCGCGGACACTTGTCCCATCAAAACCCTTCTCAGCAAAGGCATCCAGCGCGCACTGTAAAATACGGGCGCGGGTGGCCGCTTTCTGACGCGCGCGTGTCCCTTTAACGGGCGCACCTTCTTTCGATAAAGTTTCGTTATCCATCTTGTACAACGAAAGACGCTGATCTCATTTTCGTCAAGTCAAAGCGACAGGATTGCTACCATTCAGCTCACCTGCCTCTTTTTTACGCGCATCAATCTCGCGGACGATTTCAGCGTGGGTTTTTCCGTCCAGCGGATAGAAGGCAATGATCGCCAGCGCCCCGACCGCAAAGGCCATTGGCATAGCGATTGAAATCAGGCGCAATCCTGCCATTGTAGCCTCGGTCTGATCGGCGTTAGCTACATAACCCACAGCTTCAAGCATAAAGCCCAGGACACCAATTCCAACGCCCGCGGCGGCTTTCAGGGCAAACTGATTGATACCGAAAACAACGCCTTCATCGCGAACCCCCGTCTTCCACTCACCATATTCGACCGTGTCTGGCAGCATCGCCCAGAACATCACATAGAAAGCGCCATTGCCGAGACCCATAATCACGAGCAGTGTCAGAAAGCCCGAGACAGTTTGAGGCGGAAGCAACAGCATGATCGCTTGCATGCTCAGCCCGATGCTCGCACCCGTCATCCAGGTCGCGCGTTTCGACAGTCGCTTCGCCGCAAACATCCACAACGGAATGGATGCGGAGACGGAAGCCGTCAGGGCAATCAACGCCAGCGTCACATCAAGGTCGAGCCCCGCCACATAGAGCACGTAATAGATCAACGCCTTGCTGAATATCGCACCGCCAGTTGAGGCCAGAACAATCGCACCAAACAGGATCAACAGCGCCTTATTCTTGAACAAGCGAGGCAATGCGCCCCGAAAATCAGGAATGGGTCCCGCGAGCGCCGCCGGATCCTCTTTCGTGAATGCGAAAGTCGTCCATAAGAGCAGCGAGGCTATCCCCGCATAAATGACGGCGACCCATAGAAAACCTGCCGCCAAATTCTCTCCACCAATCGCGGAAGCCAGTGGGAGGGTTGCAAACACGGTAAAAAGCCCACCGAGCGTCGCGAAGATCATGCGAACGCCCGCGAGTTGGCTACGCTCTTCACTCTTCCGGGTCAGGCTGGCCATCAGGGCGGAATAGGGTATGGAGACGACCGTGTAGGCCGTGCGGAAAACGATATGAGCTATCGCGGCGGAGAGCACGACAGCGCCGGTGAAAATCAGCGGGGCAGCGAACATCATCACGAAGGCGAGTGCCAGCGGGATCGTTCCGAACAGAATGAACGGCCGGTAGCGCCCCATATTGGATCGGACCCGCCCCGCAATTGCGCCCATCAATGGGTCTGTCACAGCGTCCCAAACCAACGGGATAGCGAAGATCAGCCCGGCCACGGCGGGCCGGATTTCCAGCACGTCCGTGTAGTAGTAGAGGAGAAACAGGCTGAGACCTGTGTAGTAGAGATTGAACCCAAAATCCGCAACACCAAAGCCTACCTTTGACTTGGTGGTCAAAACATCCGCATCGCGTTCTTTCCTTTGAGTTTCCGTCATGGCTTATCCCTTTTAGGAATCTCTACAGGGAGACTGTCTTGTTCAGAAGGGTCTGCGCAGCGGTTCGCCCAACAGAAACACTATGCCCGCCAGGTTCAAGTCGCCAACCGGAGATCCCTTCATCCCAATATTTCAGGTCGGGGTCAGTGATGAAAAGCGTGACGGTTTTGCGCTCCCCAGCTTTCAAAGAAACGCGCTCAAACGCTTTCAGCAAGGGAGCCGGGCGTTCGACCTGCGTATTTGGGAAACCGACATAGATTTGGATAATTTCATCCCCATCATACTCGCCTGAATTTGTGACGTTGACCTGGACGTCCAACCCGCCTGCTACACGTCGGACCTTCAAAGCTCGATGATCAAAGGAGGTATAGGACAAGCCGTAGCCAAAGGCGAACTGAGCTTCAGCTTGATGGGCAGCCATGCGTGTATAGCCATGGAGCTCATCATAATCTGCGACATCGGCTGTCGGATCAAAGCTCGGATAGGCGCTCTCATCATAAGCCACCGTGAAGGGAAGACGGCCTGATGGACTCACCCGTCCATAGAGCAGGTCAGCCAACGCTATGCCGCCTTCCATGCCGGAATAGAAAGTATGCAGGATGGCAGAGGTGTGATCCGCCCAGTCGCAGATAATCGCAGAGCCTGATTGGATGATGACAATGGTCTTCTTCGCTTCTTTGGAAACGGCTTTGATCAATTCGACATGACGTTCCGGCAGTCGCAGCTTTGTTCGATCACCGCCGCGATCACCGCCACCGCCCAATGCACCTGCGCTCTCGATCACTTCAGGTTCCGGCTCTTTGTTTTCGCGCGCAGTTTCCAGCTGATCGGCTATGCCGTCAGGCAAAGCCGGGCCTCCCCCCATATCCCCTGGAATATATTCGCCCTCATCATCAGCCGTTGTGCCGACCACAATAATGGCAATATCGACATCCTTCGCCGCCTTTCCAGCGGCTTCATTATCGCGCTCATCACCCAGGACAGACAGGTCATGCCCCAGCGCTTTAGAGAGACCTTTTAACGGTGTCACAACATGGGGTGGTTGCACGCGGGAGGATCCAAAATCGCCCAGATTTTCCGCATCCGCCAACTGGCCGAACAGACCGATCGAAGCGTCTTCCTTGAGCGGCAGAACACCATCATTGGTCAGCAGGACGGCTGACTTCTCTGCCGCTTCACGCGCGATCACAACATGATCATCACAGGCGACGAGATCCATATCATAGTCGTCTATCGGGTCTTGTGCGCAGGCAAAGCGATAGAGTGTCCCCAAAATCCGACGGCAGGCCGTATCTACGACATTCGGATCAATCGCGCCGCTTTCCACACCTTTGACCAGCTTCGCACCATAATGGATCGGCTCAGGATTCTCGATATCAAGACCTGCGCTGGCCCCGTAGGCCGCATAGACACCCAAAATCCAATCGGAATGGACGAAGCCATCGAAGCCCCATTCATGGCGCAAAATATCTGTCAGCAGGTAGCGATGCTGCCCGCAATATTCGCCATTCAGCTTATTATAAGCGCTCATCACGGAGGCGCAGCCCGCATCGAGGATGCGCTTGAAATGAGGCAGGTAGACTTCGCGCAACGTCCGGTCGCCGACGCGCACATCAACTTTGAAGCGAGAATTCTCAATCGAGTTGACAGCGAAGTGTTTCACGGTTGCAATTACATTATGCGCTTGAATACCGCGCGCCAGTGACGCGCCCATCTCGCCCATGTGGAACGGGTCTTCGCCGTAAGTTTCCTGCGCCCGACCCCAGCCGGGATGGCGGAGCAAATTCACGCACACAGCGCCGTTCAGATTGCAGCCTTGTGCCCGGCTCTCAATCCCCATCACTTCGCCGATACGGCGCTCCAGATCACGGTCCCAGCTAGCCCCGCGGGCCATTGTCGACGGAAAGCATGTCGAGTTGCCACGCGCCACACCCCGCGGGCCGTCTGTGAAATAAAGCGCTGGCACGCCGAGCCGTTCACAGCCGCCGCCAGCCCGATAAGGACGACCGCCCCAGCGCATCTGGTCTTCGGCCATCGCCTGGAAGAAGCCCTTCCCGCTCATCATGGCGACTTTTTCTTCTAACGTGGCTTCACGCAAAATGGCTTGAATCGTTTCAGCGATTTCGCCCTCTGTCATTCCCTGGCGTGGAGAGAGATCTATCATAAGCGTGCCTCAGGCAAAACGGGGCAAACCCGTCAGTTATAAAAAACGGCCAGAGACAGGCTCTGGCCAAGTGTCGACTAAATCACTTCAGCCGACGGGGATTCGTTATTCATCCGTTTCAGAGGGTTGAGCTGGACCCAAACGCGGGCCGATCGGTGTGTCAGGAGATGGTGGCCCGAAAGGCGATTGCGGCTCGATTTCGGTGCCCTTCAAATCCTCTCGCATCGCATTCACAGACACCATCAGGCGCTCAACGACATCCGGGTATTCGCGGTTAAAGCTGAAGCGTTCTTCCTGATCGATAGAGAGATCATAGAGGATCGGATCGCCAAACTGTTCAAACGGGACGCGGAACGTTTTGTAATAGGTCTGAAGGCTGAGTCGGAAACGCGGGTCTCTCACGGCCGCAATATCATTGCCTTCAAAGAAAAAGAGAACGTCGTGCGGTGTTTCAGCTTCGCCCCGCATCATGGGCAAAATATCTCGCCCATCAATCGTGCGGTCCTCGAGCATATCAACATCAACGAGATTGGCGAGTGTCGGGAGCATATCGATCCCCATCGCCATCTCATCAATGACAGCACCAGACGGTAATCCTTGCGGCCAGTGGGCAATGAAAGGCACGCGGTAACCCCCTTCATGCAGCCCGCCTTTGCGACCACGCAGATGACCTGGATCACCTTCAAACCAAGGGCCATTGTCCGATGTAATCATGATCAGCGTATTGTCTTTCACGCCCGCCTCTTCGAGCGCGTCGACAATGCGCCCAATCCCGTCATCCATGGTTTCTACAACATCGCCGTATAGGCCCGCGTCTGAGCGTCCAGCATTCTCATCGGTCACGAAGAGCGGGATGTGCGGGAAGGTCTCCGCAATGTAGAGGAAAAACGGGCCGTCCGCATTCTCTGCAATAAAGTTGGCCGCCTCATCCGCATAGTTTGCCGTCAATTGAGTCTGATCCGCTGGCGACTGAATAATCTCGGTCCCGCGGTACAGATCAAAGGGCTGCATATCATTGGAGTATGGCACGCCATAAAAACGCTCAAAACCGTGCTCAGTCGGCCAGTGCTCTGCCCCATGGCCGAGATGCCATTTGCCGACCATTCCCGTCGCATATCCGGCGTCTTGCAACAGTTCTGGTATCGTAATCTCTGACTGCGGAAGGCCAAATTGCGAAAACGGCATAACCACGTGCTGCATCCCGGATCGATTGGCATAGCGCCCCGTCAGCAGCGCTGCGCGGGACGGCGTGCAGACATTGGCGCCTGCATAGAATTGGGTGAGTTGCACGCCGTCTTCACCCAGTTGATCGATATTCGGCGTTTTGATCAGGTCAGCTCCGTTCAGACCAATGTCGCCCCAGCCCAGATCATCCGCCATGTAGAGAATAATGTTGGGGCGTGATGGGAGTGCTTCAGGATCAAACGTGACAGGCACGACATTCGCCTCTGATAGCTCGACCGAAGTTTCAACCTCCTGGGTCGGCGAACAGGACGACAAGGCAAGAGCTGCCACTGTGAGCAAAAGCAAAGCCATCACTGGCTTCGGACGAGTAATCGCCTGCATTAATTCGATATCCTTCCCCTGCCCCATTTAATAAACCGCCTGTGTCGCACGCCCGCACACATTGACTTCACGTGTCAGGAACTTGGGCCAGCTAGGTTCTGCTTGTTGCGCAGACCAGTTTGATAATTCAGCTTGCATCGTTGCTGCCCGCTCTGGAAATTCTGGCGCTCTATTATTCAATTCATCCGGGTCCTCAGAGAGATTGAAAAGCGTCAAACTGTCCGTTTCTTCACCAGACACTTCACCGTCTACTTGGACGAGCTTCCAATCGCCTTGTCGGATCACGCTGACGGGCCTCTGTCGCCAAAATAACGATCGCGCCGCGATCTCATCGCGCGTGTCGTCTTGCAGCGCTGCAACCAAATCCAGTCCGGCTAATCGCTCCGGCATTTCTTCTTCTCCCGCTGCGGCTAAAAATGTGGGATAGAGATCGAGCGCTGTCACGGGTGTATCCACACGGCCTTGAGGATTTAATCCGGCTGGCCATGACATCATAAACGGGACACGAATGCCGCCTTCGAGATGCGTGAATTTTCCACCATTGATCCGTGCCGAACAGTCGCAAACCTCAAATCGGGCGGGGCAGCCATTGTCTGACAGAAACACGACCATCGTATTGTCGCTCTGTCCTGCCTCCTCCAGCGCATCGAGCAGCTCGCCAATGCCGTCATCCATGGCCGCAATCATCGCAACATAAACACGCCGGTCGTGATCTTCGATATGATCAAATCGATCATAATAAGCCTGGGGCGCCTGAAACGGACGGTGCGGGGCGTGATGGGCGAGGTAGAGGAAGAAAGGTTGGTCCCGGTCTCGCCGCACATAATTGGCCGCTTCTCGCGTGAGCTCTGACGTTAGATATTGATCGAAATTCTCAACCCGCACCTTGTCAGCACCGGTATATAGCGCAGAGGCTTCATCGCGCGGTTCCGTTTCGGGCGCCTGTTCAGGTTTGGCATTCACAATACCGGGTGTATCCACCGCGACATAGGTCGTTGTGCCGGACAGGAAGCCGTAAAACTCGTCAAAGCCGCGTTCCGTCGGATAATGGGCATCAGTCACGCCCTGGTGCCATTTGCCAATCAGGGCTGTCTCATAGCCTTCGGCTTTCAAAGCATCGGCCATTGTGATGCGATCCAACGCCAAGCCCCGCGTCCCATCTTGCGGAAACATATTATATTCAAAGCCAAAACTCTGAGGATATTGCCCCGTCATTAAGGCCGCACGTGAGGGTGCGCAGGCTGGCGAACTGACATAGCCATGCGTGAAAGCCACACCCTGTTCCGCAATACGGTCGATGTTGGGCGTTGGTACGCGGTCGAGCCCATAGGTGGAAACGTCGGCCCAACCCAAATCATCCGCCACGATGAGAATGATATTGGGTGGCTGAGGCTCAGATATCTCTGCTTCAGCTTGATCATCCGTGCATCCCAATAAGATGAGCCAGGACATCAGAAACAGCGAAGCAAGAGTGCCGAAACGAGCCGACACTCTGTTTATGTCATGGCTTGTTGTCACCCGCGTCTTAGAAATTGACGCTCAAACGACCGCCAAAGTAGCGACCGAAATCACGCGGGACATAATGGCTGGTCACACCCCCATAGAGTGGGTCCCCGAAGATGTTGGATGTATAGAACTGATCAAACACATTGTTCACGAACACAGTCGCCGTCCAACGCCCATCATCATCTTCCAGACCCGCGGCCAGGTTGACAATGGCGAACCCGTCTTGCTCCGTCCGTGGATCATTATTCAACGCGAACAGGGTTGAGCTCTGGTAACGGGCCGAAACCTGACCGAACGCATCAAAGGATGTTTCCATCGGGAAGGACTGACGCAGCAGTCCGGATACGCGAAAGCGGGGTGAGTTTGGCAGGCGTCCGCCGGACAGGTCCTGTAAGTTCACAACTGTATCATCACTCGCGTCGCCAGGCGTTCCGTTATCATTCAGCGTCACTGGCAAACAGCCTTCAGCCTCGGTCTGACCAAAGAAACAGTCTGCATTCTCAAACTCGGCAATGTCAGCTTCAATATAGGCCAGACCGCCTTGGATGAGTGTGTGATCTGTCGGGCGGAACAGGAAGTCCAGCTCAGCCCCTGTGGTTTCAACAGTACCCACATTGGTCAGAAGGACCTCCGCGTTCAAACCTGTGTCATTATTCCCCGTCAGAACCGTCGCTTGCTCCTGGAAATTAGAATATTCCGTATGGAACAAGGCCAGGTTTAGCGTGCCGCGACCATCGAGTATCGTTGACTTCAAGCCCGCTTCAAACGCATCTGACTCTTCGGCCTCAATTGGCTCAACATCTGTTGCCGCACCAAAGGTCACATCAACCGCACGGCCCTTATAACCCCGTGCATAACGAATATAGCCCTGCACATTATCGCTAATGCTGTGACGCAGACCAATCTCACCCGTGAGCGCTGTATCTGAGACATCATCATCCAGGTTGAGCGGTGTTCCCGGAACGCCACCAAAAGACAAATCGCCTGCCACGAGCGTATTCGTCGGATCACGCTGCGCATTATAGGTCAGCTCTTCATTCAGAAGGCGAAGCCCACCGAACAAGGTCGTATCTTCTGTGAGGTGCCAATTCGCCGAGCCGAACACCGCCAAGTTGACCGTATCCGCTTCCGCCGCCAGCTGGCCAGACTGGTTAATCTGGAACGTATTGCCGCCGCCAACTGGAATAAGGATTTCGAACCGGCGTCTGAAATCACGATCAATCAGGGACTGGTACGCAAAGGCGCCAACAACATAGTCAAACGTGTCGCTTGTCGGCGATGTTAGACGCAATTCCTGTGTGAAAGTTTTCACACGCGTATCACCGCTATTAATGTTGAACGTAATGAAGCCGAGGCGCGGCTCATCAAAAGGAAGATTGTCAACATCAAGGTTATTTTCGAAGTCGAAGTCGCGATAGCCTGTGACTGAGGTGAAGGTGAAGCCATTGTCGAACTCGTGTTCGATTTTAGCGGAAAGACCCCATTGATCTGAATTGTTAAACACTGGCGCGCCGACATTGGCATCAGCGTTTTCGAGGCCCGGCACAACAGGTGCGATCAATCCCGCCAAACCGACAGCCGCGCCTTGCGCACCCGACACATCACGGACGGTATAAATACAGCAATTTTGTTCACTATCACGATAATCAGCAATCAGCTCGATCGAGGTATTGGCCGATGGCGTGAAGAGCGCCTTGCCGCGAAGGCCCCAGTTTTGGAAGCCATTCAACTCGCCGCCATTCGCATTATCAATATGACCATCAAAGTCTCGGTAGTAACCTGTCAGGCGCGTTGCGACATTGTCAGACACACCGCCCGTGACGGTTCCGGCTACACCATACTCACCATCTTCGGTCGCGTTTAGGTCCAATCGCCCGCCAAACTCTTGTTCCGGCGCGGCTGTCGTCACGCTGATCACACCGGCAGAGGCATTCTTACCGAAGAGCGTTGATTGCGGACCCCGCAAAACCTCGACCTGTTCAACGTCGATTAGGTCCTGGAAACCGATCCCCTGACGGGCGAGGACAACCTCGTCCAAGACGATTGAAACGGAGGATTCGACGCCCTGACTGAAGACGGACGTTCCGACGCCACGGATGTTCACCGAGTTATTCTGATCATTAGACGACTGTGTAAAGGTCACACTGGGCGCAATGGCTTCGAGGTTTTGCACGGAGCCAATTCCGGCGTCCAATAGGACTTCTCCTGAGATTGCGGTCACAGCCACTGGAACATCTTGCAAGCTTTCCGCGCGTTTGGTGGCGGTGACGATGATTTCATCGACCTCGTTAATTTGTGCCATCGCTGGCAGACCCAGCATGGCGGACAGTCCGATCGCCGCGCAGCCGCGCAGTAGCCCAGTGTGTTTCATGATAATCTCCCGACTCCAGTCGATCATTAGCGCCGACTAATTATCCAGTTGGATACTGAAAAGCTTTCAGGGCCGTCAAGCCATTATCCACTCGGATAGTCATTTTCGTTGACAGGCAGCAAGATTTCTCACTATCCAAATGGATAATTTTTGATCAACCAGTGTGCGATTTGAAATGCGCAACCCAAAATTCTCGCTCTACTCAACCCTGGCTCTGAGCTCGGCCTCATTGCTTGTCGGGTGTACCGAGGTGATGAGTAATGACCAATCTATCCCAGACATCGTCGACGACAGACCCAACATCATCTTCATTCTAGCAGACGATCATCGCTATGATGCGTTTGGTCATTTCAACCCAGTCCTTGAGACGCCCAATCTTGATCAAATGATTGAAAAAGGAACGCATTTTGAGAATGCGTTCGTGACCACATCGCTCTGCTCTCCGAGCCGTGCCTCAATTCAATATAGCCTGCCCATGCGGGATCATGGGGTGGTCGACAATAATAGCGCGACGCCTAAAACCCTCAAGCCCTTTGCCACCTATCTACAACAAGATGGGTATGAGACGGCCTTTATTGGCAAGTGGCATATGGGCAATGACGACGCCTCCCCAAAACCCGGCTATGACCATTGGGTCAGCTTTGAAGGTCAAGGAAATTACGGGCCTGTCGATGCGTTTGGGCGTGAGTCGCTGTTCAATGTAAACGGTGAGACTGAACCGCAAGGTGGCTATATCACCGATGTGCTGACGGATCGGGCGATTAATTGGATCGACAAACAAACGAACGCGCCCTTCTTCCTCTTCCTATCCCACAAAGCGGCGCACCTTCCCTTCACGCCTGCCGAGCGGCATGCTGACAGCTATAGTGATGTTGAGTTCTCCCTGCCTGAGAGTGCGGATATCACAACACGTAGCGGCCCTTCACCCATGTGGCTAACCATGCAGCGCAATAGCTGGCATGGGATTGATTTTCCCTATTATTCAGCACGCGATCTCAATGATTTCCGCCAAGACTACCACCGCTCCATTCAGGCCGTGGATGACAGTCTCGGACGCCTATTTGAGACAGTCTCCCGCTCCGACCGCGAGACGATTTTTCTCTACACCAGCGATAATGGTTTCATGTTCGGTGAGCAGGGGCTGATCGATAAGCGAGCCGCCTATGAGGCCTCGATCCGGGTCCCTATGATCCTTTACTCGCCGCAGAATGAAACAGCGGATATCAACTCAAGCCTTGTCCGCAATATTGATGTCGCGCCGACCTTATTGTCGCTCGCCAGCATTACGCCGCCCGATTATTTTGCAGGGCGAGATATGCGCTCAGCCTCTGACGATACGCCGCTCATCTATGAATATTTCTGGGAGTTTAATTACCCGCAAACCCCGACCACCTTCGCGCTTAGAGATGACCGCTACAAATATATTCAATATCACGGCGTCTGGGATGTGGAGGAACTCTATGACCTACAAGAAGACCCCGAAGAGACACGAAACCTCATCAATGACCCGGCCCATTCTGAGCGTGTCATCGCGATGCGGGCCGCGCTTTATGACGAGCTAACGGACGGACAATCAGATCAGATTCCTGCCATACCGTTTACCGCGCGCTTTAACCAAGGCGCCGTCTTCTGGACGCCAGACGGCCCAGACTCGGTATCCTTCCCGCCAGAGTGGATGAGAGACGCTAATGCGGCTGATAAGTATGAGCATATTCTGCCTGATGGGCCGACAAAGGCGCAGCAGCTTCAAGCGATTACGCCCGCCATACAGCGCGCCATCGACAACACGACAGAGGAGTCTGCGCCATGATGAAACGCTCTCTTATGGCTACTCTCGGCATTCTCGTCCTTACAAGCGGATCGACTCAAGCGCAGTCGGATCAGGTAGCGACGCCTGATTGCATCCCGCAAGTCGCGCTGGATGCCTATGTACAACGCTCCATTGAGCGCAAAGCCGACATTTATGCGAGCCTGTCGCCTGAACCCGGATCAACGATTTTTCTGGGGTCTAGCATTATCGAGGAAGGACCGTGGAACGCTTTGTTTCCCAATAAGGCTGTCCTGAACTGGGGCATCTCTGCGGAAACAACAGAAGATCTGATGGGCCGTCTGGACACAGTGATTAAGGCGACCCCGGCAGAGATTATTCTCTACACAGGCGGCAATGATCTGAGTCGCCTAGGGCGAACACCGGATCAAGCGCTTGAGAACATTGAGCTTATCGTGTCCCGTCTCGAAGACGCTCTGCCTGAGACAGATATCTATCTGAACACGCTGTTTCCGCGAGAAGAGCAGCACGCACAAACCATCATCCAAGTGAATGACGGCATCCGGGAACTCGCAAAAACGTCAGACATAATACTGATTGATGGCTACCCGCTTTTTCTCGGCGACAATGGTGCGGTTAACCCCATCGTCTCCAATGATAGTATTCACCTGTCCGGGGCGGCTTACCAGCAATGGGCCGGGTTGATTGTGAAGGTGATGGACGCGTCATGAGACACTATTTTCAGACATGGCTGTTAGCCCTTTGCCTCTTGATGGGCCTAGCCGCTTGTACCGCCGGCGAAAATGCAAGTGACGCTGTCACGCCTGAAGCAACACCCGAAGTTCAGAGCCTAGAACGTCCCAACATTGTTTTGATTATGTTTGAGGATATGAGCGCACGCATTGGCGCGTTTGGTGATCCGGTGGCGACAACGCCGATCCTTGATGCCTTTGCCGAAGAGTCCGTTCTCTTCCCCAATACGTTCACCACAGCAGGGATTTGCGCCCCATCCCGCTCATCACTGATTACAGGCGTGCATCAGCAGGCGCTCGGCACGATGCATATGCGTACGCGCGGTTATGGTAGCGCAGCGGGCGGCGGGCCCATGGATTATGACGCAGTCCCTGCCCCGGACGTGAAAGCCTTCCCGGAATATTTGCGCGGACTAGGCTATCACACGTCAAATAATGGCAAGACGGATTATCAGATCGGCGAGCCCTTCACGATCTGGGATCACAATAGCCTGACTGAGCCTCAGTGGTGGAGCGGACGCGAAGACGGCCAGCCCTTCTTTGCCATGATCAACATTTATGAGACCCATGAAAGCTTTCTCTGGCCGACAGACAGGGAGCCTAGAAACCCGATGGAAGCCGCCGTTCAGGGACGGAATGCACAAATATTTGCGGGTCGCGCGCCTGTCACGGATCCCGCGTCCGTTGAGGTTCCACCCTACCTCCCCGACACACCGATTGTGAGGGCCGACATAGCCCGCCAGTACGACAATATCGCCTTCGCAGAACGTCATGTTCAGGCCATTATGGACCGCCTCGAAGAAGACGGCCTGCTGGATGAGACTATTATCATTCTGAGTACAGATCATGGCGACGGCCTGCCGCGTGCGAAACGCTCGCTTTACGATAGTGGCTTGAGAGTCCCGATGATGGTTCGCTTTCCCGATGGCCGCGGTGCCGGAACGGTGAACAATGCGATGATTAGTTTTCTCGACCTCGCCCCGACCATTCTGGAGATTGCCGGCTCTAATGCGCTGGATCACATGGCCGGTTCATCCTTGCTGCCTGACCTTGAGACAGATCGGACCTATATCCGCGCCACGCTGGACCGCGTGGACGGTTTTCCCGAACGCCAGAAAGCGGTGCGGGACGAGCGCTATAAGTATATCCGTACCTACGCGACCGATCAGGCCTATTTCCAACAAGTCGCGTTCCGCAACAGCCTTCCGACTATGGAAGAAATCTGGCGGTTGAAAGAGGCCAGTGAGCTCACAGAGGCACAAGCCTTCTATCATCAAGTCCCGCGCCCCCGCGACGAACTTTATGATCTGGAAATCGATCCACATGAGGTGAACAACCTGGCCGGAGACCCTGACTATGCGCCCGTGTTGCAACGGCTCTCATCAGAAATGGATCGGTGGATCGCGGAGATCGGTGACCTATCAGCTTTGCCGGAAACGGACATGATTGCCCGCATGTGGGCGGATATGACTCAGCCTGTGACAGCCACACCCACGCTTACCATGAACGTACAGGGTCTGATTGAGATATCGTCTGAGACGGAAGGCGCCTCGATCGGCTACAGAATGACAGGTGACGATATCTGGCAACTCTACACGGGTCCGTTCGCAAAGCCGGATGAGGTGAACGGTCTGGAAGCCAAAGCACAACGCTATGGCTTCTCCGAGAGCGAGGTCGCCACACTGTCTTTGCAATGAAACCAATTCGCTTAGAAATTCACCTGTAGGCCGACGGTGACGGCAGACGGCTCACCCGGGGCAAAGATCGCATTGTCCTGTCCGTTCAGATTATTGCGCGCGCCAATAACACTCGACACATACCGCTCATCCGTCAGGTTGCGGCCTTCCATAAAGATAAGCGCAGGCCCAAAATCATAGCTGAGACGCGCGCCAATTGTGGTGTAGCCGTCCGCCTGAACCGTATTTGCATAATCAGCAAATCCACCGTCCGGCGCATGGGTTATAAACGCTTCGGCTGAGATTGGACCTCCCAGATAGATTAGCCGCCCTTCGATGAGATGCTCGACGACAATCGGCAAAGCATTATCGCCAAAGACGGGATCATCATCGAACTTGGCATCTGTCCAGGTCCAATCCAGGCCGAGACGCAGACTATCATCATCCCGGAACAGCGTGTCAGCCACTTTCATATTCGCCGCGACCTCAACACCAAACCGCAAAGTGTCATCCGCATTACCAACAGAGGTGACATTCTGGGTAACAGCGTTCGTCGTTGAGACGATCTCACCATCGAGCCAGGATTGAAAGACCGTGAAGTCGAGATTGACCGGGCCCGCCCGTCCGCGAAGCCCGCTTTCCAAGGTCACAGCCGTCTGTTCGTCCAGATCACGGATTAAGGGTCGCCGAGGGTCAGTCCCATTCAGCAGCGCATTCATCGGACCCGGCGTCCCGGCCCGATTGATCAGCAACACATCGTATGTGGGTGGCTCAATAATATGGCTCAGACCGACAAAGGTCGTGAGCGTGTCGCTGACATCATAAGAGACCAGAGCCAGCCCATTAAAGCCATCATAATCGCGGTTCAGCTCTGCCAACGAGCGATCAGGCCGCGCCGTGAAATTGTCATCGATGTCGCGCGAATGCCAATCCCAGCCCGCTGCGAGATCAACGCGAACGGCCTCCGCCGGATCAAAGCTTAAAGTGGCTTGGGTCGTGAGGCGGGTCGCCTCCAGATCATTATCCGCCCATTGATCACCTTGTGAGCCGTCAAAGGTCGGTGGCGTCCCGCCCCCATTGAAGAATTGCTGCTGACGACGATCATTGCGCTGGTAAATCAGGTTCAGACCGATCTCTGCACCTGAGACGGAGACTTCGTCACGGACGCGAGCGGTCAGAGCGATATCTTCATTATCTTCAACTTGGACGTCACGACGACGGAACTCCACATCCGTGTCCATGAAGGCGAGACCCAGCTCCAGAGTTCGACCGTTCATGTCATAGTCGAGATCACCCGCAATTCGCAGGCGCTCCGAAAAGCGTCGCCAATCACCACGAATATTATTGGGCTGGGACGCGTCAGACCCCGCTTCGATCTGGGCGAGATTTTGCGGACCGGGCAGTTCGAGTTCCGAGTCTGAGTAGAGAATAGACAGACCTAATTCGAGCGCGTCGCTGAAATCATATTCAAAGCTTGCAACACCGCGCAGCGCCTCTTGGGCCCCATATTCACGAAAGCCGTCTTGGGCGAACCAGGTGAGATTGCCATAGGCTTCGAAACGCTCGCTTTCGCCACCGAGCGCCAACTGACCGCGTTCAAAATCAAAACTGCCGATTTCGGCGCTGGCCAAGCCTTCAAACTCACTCTGCGGCTCTCGCAGATTGAAATCGACAATCCCGCCCAGCGCACTCCCGCCTTCCAGCGCGCCGCGACCTCCGCGAAACACGCTGACAGAGTTAAACAGAAGCGGATCAATCCATTCCACAAAGTCAAAGCTCGTATCGGCGTAGCTGATCGGGATGCCATCCAAGCGCAGTTCGATCCCTCGCCCAGCAGGTTGCGTGCCGCGCTGCAGACCGGAACCGCGGATCGAGAAGCGGGGATGATCAATCCCGCCAAACACGGGCTCGAGTTGAACTCCGGGTGTCCCGCGAAAGAGATCGTCTAACGTGGCCAGACGTCCTTCGAGCACGGGATCAATGACGAGTTCGGGTGAGTTGTCTTGGGTGATTGTTCCGAGAACAATGATGGTTTCGAGGGGGACGGAATCGTCAGTGGCCTGAGAAGCGGACTGCGCAAAGGCAAGTGACGAAAAGGCGAGCGCAGACACGCCCGAAAGGCTGATAAGCTTAAACATTGGAAGACTTTCAAATGACAGGAAACGCGCCGAATACGCATGTTCGGCAAGAGATAAGGGTCAGATGAAAGAGGGGGGTCCTGTTGCCCCGACGGGAGGGCCGCGGGGTGCGTGGATCGTTTGTATCAGCGAATGCTTAGACGCTAGAGGCGCTCGCCGAACATGAAATCGCTCTGCCGTGTCAACCTGCGGCAACGGCACAGCACTGACAAGAACACAATGCGGGCAATGATCTGAGACAGGCAGTTCTGAGTCTTCACCACTGCCAAAAAGCTCGGCCAAATGCGCCGCCATCTCCGCACTGAGCGCAGCAGGCGGCTGCCCTGGCGTGGTACAGATCAGTGAGTGGACATCGATACCATCGCCTGCACTCAACGCATGAGCAAAAGGCATGGCGCTCTGCCACATGAGGGCAATGGCGACGAGCCCTCGGATGAAATGTCGAACGATATTCATCGGGAAGCGCCGCTAAGCCCGATACTCGCCTTTGTCTACCGCTGTTTGCAATTCAGTCTAAGGTGAAATGCCGCTCAGGTCTCAATCGGTGGCACACCTAGGGCTAGGGATAGATTAAGATACTGCACCAGCCTCGCGCGCCTTAGGCTCACCAGCTGCGCTTCGATAAAGGAGACACGTTGCTGAATTTGCAGGACGTTGAGCAAGTCGACCTCAGCAGACTCATAACGAAATTGCGTGAATTTCAGCGCTTGGCGTGCATCTTCTAGAGCCAGTAACAGCAAGTCTTCTCGTGCTTTTAGAACAGTCCCGAAATCAATCTGGTTTTCGACCTCCTCGAACGCGTTGAGCGCTGTTCGGCTATAGGTCGCAAGCGCTGCATCAATATCGGCTTGGGCCACATCCACGTTGGACTGTCTGAGACCGCCATCGAAGAGCGGGGCACTCACATTGGCAAGAAGGTTTGTGGCGATATTCATCGGGTCAAACAGATTGCTGAGAGACGCGTCCGATCCGCCTAAAGAACCGCTAAGGCTGAGCTGTGGTTTTTGATCAGCAACAGCCGCTTCGTGACGCGCATAAGCGGCTTGGACGCGACGTTCCGCAGCCTGCAGGTCAGGGCGTGTTCTGAGAATATCGGCCGGTGCACCGACTCCGAACGCATCTGGAACATTGGGTAGATCAGAGGCTAGCGTTCGGTCTGTTCCCGGATAAGTCCCAATGAGACTTTCAAGGGCGCGTTGGGCTTGGCGGATTGCGCCTTCTGCTTGCCGGAGCGAGGCCGTAGCCGTTGCCACATCAGCGCGGATAAGAACCAAGTCTTGGGCTGAGCGCAGTCCGCGTTCCTGTTGAACACGCACAAACCCCAGGGTCTCCGACAGGGCATCCAAGTTACGGCGTGAGACGTCAGCGAGGCGTTGTGACTCGATCGTGAGGAAAGCCGCTTCGACCACGGAGGTTGCGAGGACCTGTTTCGCAGCCTCCAAATCGGACACCAAAGCAGCTTCGTCAAAGTCACGTGCCTCAACACGAGAACTCAGTCGCCCCCAGAGGTCGGCTTCCCAACTCGCTGAAAGCGATGCGCTGAGATTAGCCGACGAGGCGTCTGGTCCTTCGAACGTATCACTTCGGGACGCGCCGACCAGCCCATCTAGCACCGGGAGCAAACTAGCGCGGGCCTGATCAGTCAGCGCATTGGCGCGATCCAGATTGGCGCGTAACTGATCCAGATCTGGATTGTTCTGGTACGCTTCTTCGACCAGCATTGCCCAGTCGTCCTCATCGAACGCGGCAAGCCAAGCGGCCTTGTTCGTTTCCTTGGATGACCGATCTTCAGACTGTTCCCAACGTGTCGGCAATTCAAAGCTGAGGCCCGATGAGAGCCCTTGGGCAGACCCTGTCAGAGAGGTCGTGGCACAGCCCGTCACAAATGTTGCGGCTGTAATCATCAGTAAAATTGATCGTCTCATGGCTCTACTCGCTCTTCAGGACTTCGGCAGGCTTCACACGGGCGGCGCTGAACGCCTGTCCGCCAACTGCGACCCATGCGATCAGCAGTGTAAAGATAAAGCCCAGCACCCAAGGGAGCGGTGTCAGCTGGATGTGCTGCATGAACCCATCTAGATAGGTGCTCGCCGCATACCAAGCGACTGGCCAGGCGATGATATTGGCAATCAGAACTGGGCGGGAGAAGTCACGGATCAGAAGACTGGTTACATTCCAGGTGCTCGCCCCCAATGTCTTGCGAATCCCGATCTCCTGGCGCCGCTGGATGGCGGTGAAGACAGCCATGGCAAACAGACCCATGGAAGAGATCGTGAGTGCAATCAGTGACAGACCGGTAAAGCCTGTATTGATGCCTTCATAGGTTCTGAAGTTCTGCTCAAACTCATTGTCGGTGAAGCGGATTGTGACGGCGGCGTTCGGATTGCGTTCCTTCACAACCCGTTCAATCGCTGCGATACCGGCCTGCACATTGTTTCGGTCAATACGGATGGCAGGCAGATTGCCGCTATAATTTGCAAGTTCATAGATATTCGAACGTACTGGGCCAATGCCGTAAACGAGAGGCAAGGTTTCGATGACGCCGATGATCGTTAATGTAGGGTCACGCCCAAAAGACTCCCGAAGCTGTGGAACTAAATAAAGCTCTTGCCCGATGGCCGCTTGCGGAGTTTCAAACCCTAGCTCTTTTGCATATGTCTCATCGATAAGGACTGCGACATCCGCATTAGAGAGATCGAAATTTTCTTCATCAAAGCCCGGCTCACCCCAGCTTTCAATCGCAGGATCGAAATCGCGTCCCGCGAGAAGTTTAGCTTGGAATGTCTCGATAAAATTATAGTCGAACCGTGTGACCGTACTCACAGCTGTGATTCCACCCTCTTCGCGTGAGCGTGTCAGCTCCATATAGTTGGCGTAATTACTCCAAGGCACATAATTCATACCGCTGACAGACTTGATCGCAGGTTCACTGGACAGCGCGTCTCTGAGCTGATCCGTGCCGATGGATGTCGATGCGCCATCAACAAGGACGGCAACAGGGTCCTTGTCAGCTTTCATAACGATATCTCGCATGAACTGGTTTTGCTGACCCACAACAATGACAAGAATGAGCAATACACTCGCGGCCGCGAAGTGAACGCCCACCAACAGCAGCGTCAGCAATTGATTGCCCCTTTTGATTTTCCGGGACCGTAAGG
>JBCBGR010000008.1:0-21899 GCA_038526555.1 Pseudomonadota bacterium | reverse complement strand
TATAAGAACGAACTATGAAAGCCCGCATTTCAAGGAACCGAAGAGTTTTCTGGAAGAGGTGCTGAGGCTGAATCCGGGCCTTCAAGGATCGTTACAACAGATATCATTGGGGGGAGCAGAGTAATCGGCTCACTTGGCTCGCAAGTCAGTGTCTCTTCTATATATTCAGTGGTACAAAGAAAAATTGTTGTAAATGAAGTGTTTAGCGCATCTCAGACGACTGAAGGTGAGTGTTTTCATTCCGCCCCAATGTTCCACACCGTGATCACTGTTCCTCTAAATCGTATTTTTAAACTGACGCACAGAGTTTGTGCGGCTTTCATAGGGCTTTGCTGCATTGCTGGTGTTTTCAGTCCGGCGGCCGCTTTTGCGAGTGACGATTCTGCAAGAGTAGGAGCGCCTCTGTTTGTCCCGAATGCAGATACGCGCGACTATTTGAACTTGGAGGCACGTTTAGAGTCGATTGCCTTGAGAATCGCGGAAGTAGCGGATGCAAAATGCGCCAATCGGTGGCGTCATCCGGGCTTCAAAACACATAAATTGAAAGACTATCCACGTTCTCTCAGACGATCCTTAAAGGGGTTTGCGTCGACTGAGGCGTCCGTACTTATCGTCAGCCAGCCCGCTTTGTCTCATCAGGTTCAGCCCGGTGATCAGATCATCGACCTCCAGGGACGCGCCCTCGATGATGATAGTCTGGCTTTACAAGTTCAACTTGCTCTGGGGCGTTTGAATATTCTGAGAGACGGGGCCCGGTTCAATGTTGAAGGGACTTGGCCGCAACTCTGCTATCGGCCGGTTCGATTGACATCATCGCGTGCCGTTGAGGCCAAGACAGCGCCCAACGGAATAGAAATGTCTATGGGCCTCATTCGCTATACCCAATCGGATGATGAATTGGCCTATGCGATCGCGCATGAACTCTCTCATTTCATGCTGGATCATAGCCGTATCCTGTCAGACGCCCGAAAACGCGGCCAGCGCACACCCTCGCTCAGCCGATCTTTGGAGGCAGAGGCAGATCGAGGTGCTGTTTTCCTCATGCACAAAGCTGGATATGATGTGTGGGGGGCGCTCTCATTTATTGACCGTTCAGGCGTGCTCAGAGATTTCCCGTTGCTGGGTCTATCGAGTCACCCACGTCGTAGCGAGCGGATCGCAATTGTTGAGCAAGCGATTATTCAACTGGGCCAAACGGATCTTCAGTCTGGAACGATTGCTGCCTTCGTTTCTGCTTCAGGGACAGGGCGTTAAACTCAAGCTGCTTCGCTAAAGAATTCGACCTGGTCCTGATACAGGAACGCAGCAGTCAGAGCACCGTCTTTCATGTAGACACCTGTATCAACGGCAATGCGATTGGGTCGATTTTCAGGATCTTTGACAATCGTGTGGCCATGAACGACTTTCTTCGGGAAAGCGCCTTCATAATCCAGAAAGCCGTCTCTGATCCAACGCATGTCGCGATTCTTTTGCTCAGAAAGCGGAGTCTTAGGCCGTAGTCCAGCATGCACAAAGACATAGTCACCAAACTCGGCATAAGGTTGAAAATTGGAAATGAACTCCAAGTGTGATTTTGGCACGCGTTTTTGTAACTGAAAAAGCACCTGTTCTGGCGATATGGGGAGCAAGCCAAGATTATCGACACCATAGGACCTGGCCGTGTCGCGACCGCCCCAATCAAACCAGCGGATCATGCCTTCAACATTGCCTTTCAGGACATCCAGAAAGACTTCTTCGTGGTTGCCCATCAGGAAGGTCAGCTTCATCTGAGGAGAGGAGAGACACCGTAAGTGTTCGACCACTTGTGCGGAATAAGGGCCGCGGTCAATCAGATCGCCGACAAAAACGAGATGCGTTTTGAGAGCGGGGTGAACGGTCGCGGCGCGGTGCTCAATTGTAGACAGTAAGCGTTCCAACGGGTCGAGGCAGCCGTGAACATCGCCGATCACGTAAGCGCATTCTCCCTCTGGCGCAAAAGACGGAAGGATGGGCTCGGGTTCTTTGCGGAAAAATTTCTTGAACACATGCGTTCTCCGATTCTCTTTATGATGAGAGACTGAATCGGAGAAATCAAACCCAAGCTACACCTGTTCTAGGGGCGCGGGTTGGACATATAGTGAGGAGCATCGAATAATGTGTCTGACATGCTTCAGATCGCAACGTCTATCCGTTTGCTAGGATCGCCGCTGACAAAAATTATGAGGCGTTTGACGTTTGCTCTGCGAGTTCCTTGAGCGCTTTTCGGATCCGTGCGTGAGGGCGCGAAGACGTGACCCTTGGCCTCTCATTTTTATGTCCGGGGGTAATGACAGTTGCCCTTTTGAGCGACTGTGTCGCCAAGCCCATTGGGGACCGGCCCGCATTATCATTGGCGAGCAAGGTGTCATGCGTCTTAAATGATGCCTCGCCTGAAACTTTAAGCTCTGACAATGATACCTTACGCCGAGCATATGTTTTTCGACGGATTTTGCGCGTTATTGTTCGGATGAGCCCCATTATACACCCTCGCTAACGTCGAAATGACCTGAATTTTCTAGCATGGATTTGAATTTCGGTCGAATCGCGCCGGTTGGCTTGTCCGTGTCGGCGAGACATTGATCAGCGCCTCAGGTGAAACCGCTTCTGTCGGCGTCCCGGTCGCATCTACCCAAACTGTTTTGGTCGGACGCGAACAAAACAAGGGAAAAATACCCGGCAAATCAACCTCTTCCTGAGGTTGGAAAAAGGTTTCCAAAGGACTTTTCTGACTGCGATATCTCATAGTTTTGCCCCACTCTCAGGGAGCAATGCAAAAACCATGCTAGAATTTACGATGTCTGTTAATATTTTGGGTGTGGGCCCAAAGCACAGTTTTTGAGCGTCCCTGAAGGGCAAGAGGGGACGCCAGGCCAGCTTTCAGACGTCACTAAGTTACGTGAATAAGGTCGTCCACCTCTAAACTGGCCATTCCTGTGAAACGGCCAGTCGAGTTAAATGCCTCGTTCAAGCTTCAGATTAGTTTCGTGTCGCGATAATCGCAGCCAAATTCAGAGCCGGCACAAGGGTCAGGAAGTCTTCATAACGCTGGCGGTTCTTATCAGGTTGAACAAACACAAAATCATTCGGGATCAGCATCGGTTCTTCCGATCCTAGGACACGCAGATCGTTGAGATCGACTGTTTGTACAAAACGCTGATCGCCAATCGAGCGAACAATCATGACATTATCAAAGTCTGCATCCTCATTCACGCCACCTGATAGGGCGATCGCTTCGCTCAGGCGCATTGGCTTTTCGAGGTCGATAACAGCAGGTTCATTCACAGCGCCGTCGACGACAATCTGACCCAAAGGCGCGGTCTCAACTTCGACCGTAATACTCGGATTGCGGATAAAGCCGTTTTGGTAACTGTCTGTCAGTTGTTGCTGGAGATCGAGCGAGTCGAGGCCTTCAACCTCCTGACTCCCAATCAAGGGGAAAATGATCGTTCCATCACGATTCACGATATAGGTCCCTGTCAGGTCTTCAAACCCAAAGACTTTCACATTGACCTTATCACCGCTCCGTAATTTCGGAAAAATGCGTTCTGAGACGAGCGAATCGAGGGCTGTCATCGGCAGGCTGTCCGAGAAGGTGACATTATCAATGCCGCGGTCTTGCGCCTCTTTTTGCAACTCACTTGTGGTTGGGGTGGATGCACAGGCAATCAGGCTAAGAGAAAACATTGAAATGGCGGCCAAGCGGATCAATGGTTGTGTCGCATTTTGGCATTTACTCATCGATGATATCCCCATGGCTAGTCAGAGCCTGTGTTCACGCAATCCTGCCAACGTCGACACTCCATACTCCTGGGAGATGCATCAAAGAAGGCCGTGACGCGCTATAGTTGTTCGCCTTTCCCGCTAGTTAACGCGTGGCTGCTAATCAAGGGTTTTTGAACAGAATGCACATGACGGTGCGCGTCCATCTGTTACCTCACTTGCTGAACTTTGTGTCGTGCTTTTTGCCGCCGCTTTGATCGCCTTTTCACTTGCGGCAAGAAGAACAGGTAGATGCCAGTGCCCCACATGATAATCAGCACAATCCCGGTGGGCAGGAAGATATAGTTTTTCACCCTGTCCGAGAAGAATGAACCATCATGAATGCTCTCAATGATGTCTGAGCGCCGATAAGCGACATTCAGCACATTCCCTGTGTTCGTATCGATCTGGATCTCCCAGCCTGATTTGGCCTGGATTTTAGCGATGCCGCGTCCGGTCCGCAGATCGATACGATCAATATCGGACCACTCCATGACGCCCGCTTCCGGGTGCAGACGGCTAGCTGCGACCATCTGCTCATAGCTGATAGCGGGTATCTGATCAGCGACCACGCCGCGTGTAGTAGGCGGCTGAATCCAATCCACATCCTTCTTCAACATGAGGAAGATACCTGCGAAGAGAATGATCCCCGCAGGCAGAAAGATGGCCAAAGACAACCAGTAGTGAATTTGGCGCAGAAGTCGATTAAGATTAACGCTCATATCTGAAAGCTCATCACATAGCGAAGCCTATGGGATTGTACCTCCCGGAACCCACGGCGCACCCGCTGCGATCAGCTCAGCCTCGAACGCAGGAATAGTCCGCTCTGAGAGAATGCGAGTCCGTTCCTGGATCGTGACGAATTCCGACTGCGCATAAGCAAACTGGTTACGCACCGTTTGTGTCGGTCCATAGGTATTGTTGGACAAACTCGTCATAATCTTGCCTAATCGGCTGCGAACTGTCGGCTGGGTCCGCTCCCACAGAACATTTCGTGCCCGGTTACCATTGAGCGCTTCGTTCAGTGCATTGGCTTCAGACCAGATCGCCTGCCATTGATTGTCCAGCGCGACAGGATCACCGCCTGTCACGCGTTCAAGCGCCGTGGCGAGGAGTGCGATCTTGCCGTCTAATGACTGCAGCGTCGCATGTGTCGCCGTCACGCTGCGATCAAAGGCAGACATCTGCGCCCAGAACTCAGAGGCATCCGGCTGTGGCGGCAAGGCGCCATCGCGCAATCGCTCAACCTGGAAGGGCTGCGCTGCGACCAGTTCAGTGGTCTGACCCCGCACACGCTTGGATAGAGACACGGTGTATGTCCCTGGAGCGACAAGGAAACCTGTCGGCGGGTTCTCAGGATTTTCATCAGCTGAGACTCTCCGACCGGGATAACGCAAATCCCAATTCACGCGGTGGAAGCCCTTTTTCGCTGGGCCTTTCAGACGCCGAACCACTGTGCCGTTCAGATCCCGAACGGTGAGCATGATGGTGGGCTCTGTTTCTTCCAACTCGGCTGTGATGGCTTCAAAGCCTGGAAACGGTGTATCGGCGCCGTCTTCAATCAGCGGCTTTTCACGCTCTAACCGTTGATCCTTTAGCGACTGAACATCCTCGGCCAGATAGTAGGTAAAGTTCGCCCCAAAAGGTGGGTTTGGCGCGCGGTAATAGGAATGACCCTGCGACCCCCCTTCTGAGAAGGCGAGCGGATGCTGCTCAATATACCACAGCGCTTTGCGGCCCGGGAACAGCATCGCCTCTTGTTCAAGGCTGGCTTCGGTCAGTGAGCGCAGCGGCGAAATATCATCCACGATGAAAAAGCCGCGTCCGAAGGAGGCCGCAACAAGGTCATTTTCCCGGCGCTGGATCGTCAAATCCCGGAACGCGATCGTCGGTGCATCACCGGTCAGTTCGACCCATTTCTCGCCGCCATCAATCGTGAAGAATAATCCGAACTCAGTCGCGGTGAAGAGGAGGTTTGGATTTTCATGATCCTGCACAATCCGCCAGACGAGATGCCGGTCTTCGAGATTGCTCGTAATATCCTGCCAGCTCTCCCCGCGATTGGTGCTCTTCAGAAGGTAAGGTTTGAAGTCCCCATATTTATGATTGTCGAGCGCGACATAGACCGTATCCCGATCAAACAGGTCCGCACGAATATCATTGACGAAGGCTGTGTCAGGCACGCCGGGCAGGTCCCCGACTTCGATGCGACGCCAGCTATCGCCGCCATTTTCTGTAACCTGAATAATCCCGTCATCCGTGCCGACATAGAGAATATTTTCATCCAGCGGGGACTCACCCAGAGAGGTAATGGTGTTATATTGCGACATGGCCCGCAGGTCCCAGCCGGCTTCCCAGCTCCACTTACGCCCTTGAACGGGGAGCTGCATGCGATCCTCATTCCGGGTCAGATCACCCGAAATCGGTGTCCAGCTGTCACCGCGATTGTCAGAGCGCCAGACACGCTGAGAGGCGAAGTAAATCCGGGTCGGTTGATGTTGGCTCACCCAGATCGGGGCGTCCCAATTCCAACGCTCAATATCGTCCCCCAGAGAAGCTTGCGGCTGGATGTAAACATTCTCGCCTGTGATCCGGTCGTGGCGGGCCAGATTCCCCTGCTGCCACTGGGCATACATGATGTTAGGATTGCCCGGTTCCGTCGCGGACTGGTGCCCATCCGCAAAGAGCGTGATGAACCAGTCGGAATTGCGGATGCCGTGGCGATTGTCTGTCCGGGACGGTCCACCTTGGGAATTATTGTCCTGCGTTCCACCATAGACGAAGTAGAAGGGCTCGGCATCATCAACCGCGACCTTGTAGAATTGTGTCACCGGAAGGTTGCTGTGGAACCGCCAAGTCTTACCGTTATCAAACGTCTCGTAGAGACCGCCGTCTGATCCATACATGACATAGTCCGGATCATCGGAGCGGAAGGCGATGGCGTGATCATCCACATGCTTGAGCGTATTATCGATCCCTGTCCAAGTCGCGCCGCCATTATTCGAAATCATCGTCGTATTTGAGACCAGATAGATTCGATCAAAAACATGCGGACTGGCGTAAAGCTCCTGATAGTAGTGTGGGCCTGTGCCGCCGCTGACTTCATCGGACATTTTCGTCCAGCTTTGTCCGCGATTGGTCGAGCGCCAGACACCGCCTTCGCGTCGGTCCAACTCGATAGCCGCGTACAGAATGTCCGGTTTTTGAGGGGAAATGGCGAGACCGATTTTGCCCATATTGCCGTCAGGTAGGCCTTGCGTCAGCTCTTCCCAGGTCTCGCCGCCATCTTCTGAGGTCCACAAGCCTGTTTCCGGACCCCCACCGACATAGGCCGCGACAGTCCGGTGGCGCTGCCAAAGCGCCGCGTAAAGCCGATCTGGATTACGCGGGTCCATGATGAGGTCCGTCGCGCCCGTATGTTGATCGTCAGAGGTGAGGACATTCGTCCAGCTTTTGCCGCCATCTGTTGTTTTGAAAACGCCGCGCTCGCCGCCGCCCGACCAGACTGGCCCTTGAGAGGCGACCCAGACAGTATTGGGATCGTCAGGATGGATCAAAATTTTGGAGATACGCTCGGACTGTTCCAGCGCCATATTCTCCCACGTCTCACCGCCATCATTAGACAGGTAGAGACCATCACCAAAGCCCAGGTGACGCCCCCCATGATTTTCGCCCGTGCCAACCCAGATCCGGTTCGGGTTAGAGGGATCCAGACCGAGCGCGCCGATAGAATAGGAGCCTTGCCCGTCGAAGATAGAGGTCCAAGTGGTTCCGGCATTGACCGTTTTCCAGACACCGCCGGACCCAACCGCAATGTACCATGTCGCTGGATCATCCTGCACGATGGCAATATCAGCAATGCGCCCCGACATGAAGGCTGGGCCAATATTGCGTAATTTGAAAGCATCAAAAGTTGCACTCGACAAGGGGCCTGTGTCTTCAGTCTCGTCTGATTGTGCAAAGGCCGGGACGGCCAGCGCCAAACTCAGGCAAACCGCGCCTAAAAATCGTCGAATGATCATAATTCCCCCTTGGCAATCACCGCTTCCAAATCGACTAACACATCTGCGCCATTTGCAAAGACCTCCGAGATGGGGACAGTTTTATAGTTTTACGTTCAGTCGAAAGCGCAGCTCAAAATCGGTTGCAGGCTCGCTCATCCCAGTCACCGCATTGATGCGGTAGGAAACTGTGTCGGTCAGAGAACCTTTTAGAACGCCACCAACAGAATGACGCTGCGTCCTAAAGGCCCCGAAATTAGTCGTATTATTGTAGCGATTATAGGTCTGCAGACCGACGCGCGTGTCCGCACCAATCGCCCAAGTCGCTTCACCCCGTGTCTCAAGCGCCAACCCCGATTCACGATCCGCTCCAAATTCTCGCGTCGCCAAGCCGATGAGACGCAACTCACCCCCGACGGCAGGTTTCCACCGATTAATCCAAGCCAGACGAAGTCCTGTGACCCCGTCATTTCCATCCGGAACGATTAGGCGGGCCTGCGCCGCGCTGCTCCATCCCTCTCGATCTGAGGCGAATTGATGCATCGCTTCCACGGCGAAACGCCGAAAGCGATAGGCTCCACCTCGATCATTGAAAAAGGCAATTGCGCTGAGGCGCGTCGTTTCGCCAACAGTCTGTCGATAATCGAGGCGATGGGCGAAATTCGTCTCCCCATCCTCCCAACCCACGGCCCCAGCCAGTCCGAAGGTTGCGCCAGGCTTGATGACCGGGCTGGCCACGGAGCCTGTGCTTTGCGCCAAAGCGGGACGTGATGCGCTCAGGAGCATCAAGCCCAAAGCGCAGGCCAAAAGCCTGACAGGTGCCAACAACCTCAAGTCTCGCGTGACCCTGTAAACGTCTTTCGAGCGTGTTAGTCCTGCAATCTCCAGCCCGGCACACCTTGTCCTGGTGTGAACGGCACGCCTTGGCTGATCATGATCTCTTCCAGCCGCTCTATGCCGCGTTCCACATCACGCATGAGCGTGAGTGCTTGATCCAGTTCGACCTTGGCAATGGCGAGTGCGTCTTTGTCAGAGCCAGTCGTCGGCGCTTGTGTCTGCCACCCCCAGCTTTGGATGGCTGAGACGCGAGATCGCACAGAGACTGGCGCCGGTTCGTTGCGGCTGGAAACAGTGCGGTCGCCCAACAGGATGACATCGGCATTGTCCAGCTGCGTTTCGAGATTCTGTAGCTGTGCGCTGAGCGAGCCGGTCGAAGACGCGATACTCTCCATCCCGACTTTCATATGCGCTAAACGGTTTCGTAACTCACGCGACGTTCCGGTCGCGGCATCGACTACGCGGAAAATATCCCCCGTGTCTTGCTGGAACGTCAAGAGCGCGCCGCGATCAGACGTCGCTTCTGGTGTCTTGTGCAGAGGCTTCAGCGTGAAGACTTGCGGTCCGGAGAGGGTCGTCTCGACACCGTTGATCCGCTTCACCAGCGTGACTGTATAATCACCGGGCAGAACCATGGGGCCGACAGGCGGGCTTGAGAATGGACCGGCTGTTGGAGGCGTCAGCTGAACCGCATCCGGCGCGGGATAGCGCATATCCCAAGCCACGCGGTGCAGGCCTTTGCCCGTAGGGCCAGAGATCCGGCGCACGACATTGCCTTCCTCATCCGAAATGATGAACTGAATAGCCGGGTCATCTTCCCGGTCTTCAGCGCGCAGGGCGTCCCAAGACGGGTAAGGCGTATCACCGCCTTCTTTTTCAATCTCAATTTCTGCTGCACGGCGTGTCTCGGCGATCGTCTTGACCCCATCGCGCAAAGCGTAGGTGAAGACAGCCCCATAGGGTGGGTTGTCTGCCGACCAGAAATTATCGCCATTAACGGCTTTATTGCCGCCCCAAGGGCCCCAGAGGTCGCCTTCAATATACAGCCAGCTGTCCCGGACAGGGAAAAGCGTAGCTTCCGACTCCACGACTGACTCGGCAGATGTCCGCAGCGCCGTATAGTCATCCAGAATATAGATGCCGCGCCCAAAGGTCCCGACGACAAGGTCATTCTCGCGGCGCTGTATCTCAATATCGCGGACATCAATGGTGGGGAACTTCGTCTTTAGCTGCGTCCAGTTCTGCCCGCCATTCTGGCTGTAAAACAGGCCAAATTCTGTGCCCACGAAAAGCAAGTTCGGATCGACGTGATCTTCCGCGATCGTGTGCACCGCTCCCCACTCTGGCAAATCACCAGCGATACTCCGCCAGGTCTGACCACGATCATTGGTGCGGAAGACATAGGGATTATGATCATTGCGTTTATGATTGTCGAAGACCGCATAGGCGACATCGCCATCATGCACAGAGGCGATGATATCCTCGACCAGTGTCATGGATGGGACACCCGGCGTCTCCTTTAAGTGCCGCCAGTTTTCACCATTATCTTCTGTCACAGAAATGACGCCGTCATCTGTCCCGACATAGATGAGGCCTTCGACAATCGGACTTTCGCTTAAGCCAATTGCTGCACCATAAATCGAGGTAGAATCATTTTTGGCAATGGCGTCCACACTCCAAACACGACCCATAACGTCCAGCTGATTGCGATCCAGCTGTTGGGTTAAATCCGGACTGATAATCTCCCAATTGTCGCCCCGATCATTGGACGCGAAAAGGTATTCAGCCGCGTAATAAATGCGGTCCGGATTATGCGGACTGATCAACAGAGGCGTGTTCCAGTTCCACTTATAATCTGGCGTGCCTGAGGGCGGCATCGGCGTGAGGAAAACACGCTCATGCGTCCGCCGATCATAACGGACTAATCCGCCATATTGATATTGGGCGTAGACGATGTTCGGGTCACGCGGGTCGATCTGCGGCTTATAGCCGTCGCCGCCCAAGACAATGTGCCAGTCCGAATTGACGACGCCGTGGACCAGATCTGTGCGCGACGGCCCGCAAAGCGAGTTATTATCCTGTGTGCCGCCACACACATTGTAGAAGGGCTCGGCATTGTCCGGTTGGACGCGGTAAAATTGGACAATGGGCAGATTATCATAATGCCGCCACTTTTCGCCGCGATCCCAGCTTTCATAAACGCCGCCATCGCCGCCAATGATCATATGGTCCGTATTGTCGGGATTAATCCAAAGCGCGTGGTCATCGACATGGCGATGCGCTTTGCCAATATCGGCAAACGTCTTCCCGCCATCAATGGAGCGTTTGGAAAACGTATCTAAGGAATAAAGCACATGCTCATCTTTGGGGTCGACCACAATCTCATTGTAATATTGTGGGCTGGTCGTCATGTGGCTCGACCGCTTTTCCCAGTTCTGCCCGAAATCCAGGGACCGATAAACGCCTTGCTCGTCGGGCTGACCTTCAATGATCGCATAGATCAGGTTCGTATTGGAGGGCGCCATGGCCAGTCCAATCCGCCCCATGTCATTGCTGGGCACGCCGGACGTTATTTCCGTCCATGTTTCACCGCCATCCGTCGTGCGGTGAATACCAGACCCCGGGCCGCCATTAATCAAGACCCAAATATGGCGGCGACGCTGATAGCTCGACGCGACAATCGTATCGAAGTCGTTCGGGTCAACGATAAATTCATTGATGCCGGTGTGCTCATCAACGGTCAGAATGGCTGTCCAAGTCGCACCCCCATCGACTGTTTTATAAAGACCGCGATCTCCTCCATCGGACCAGAGAGGGCCTTGGGACGCGACCAGAACCGTGTCCGCATCATCTGGGTGAATCCAAATCTGACTGATATGGCCGGAATCCTTAAGACCCATATTCGTCCATGTCTCGCCGCCATCGATGGATTTGTAGACGCCATCGCCAAAGGCCACAGAGCGTTGTGCATTATTCTCGCCTGTCCCGACCCAGATGGTTTTCTCATCTGACGGCGCGATCTCGACGACGCCAATCGCATAGGTCCCTTCATTGTCAAAAATCGGCGTCCAGGTCGTACCCGCGTTCTTTGTCTCCCAAAGCCCGCCTGACGCCACACCGACCAGATAGTGATGATGACCATCAGGGAAGAAAGCGAAGTCAGAAATCCGTCCCGAGGGATATGCAGGTCCAATCAAGCGCAGCGGCAGTGACGCGAGCATGCTCGGCGTCTCATCAGCATCCGACTGAGCGGACGCCCAAGGCGCGGCCATGATCCCAAACACAAAAATAAAAAACGTGCTGCACAAAACAGCCGACGCGCGCAAAACGCTCATGGTCCATTCCCCCTTTGAATGTGGCTTAAGTGTCCAGCAATCAGACGGGGAATGCAAATGGATAATTGTTAGGTGTTACGCTAGGGCGAGGACTGGTGGACAGCGACGGAGAGTTTTCGAACGAACTTTTCGAAGTCCTTCACAACTGGAATGACCAACTCAGAGGCGTTGATTTGTCGCCCCTTGAAGGGCCAAAACCATGAGTGTTTCGGCCCAAAAATCCTTCAATGAAAGTGCTCAGACGGCTTCCAAACGAAGACGTAAACCGCGCCCCGTCTTCGTCCGCGCAACCGAAGAAGAGCGCGAGCAACTGGAACGAAATGCGGGTGATCTGACAATCAGCGCTTATGTGCGCTCGCGGTGCATCGGTGATACGGCTGAGCCTCATCGTACCCGAAGTAAGCGTCCAGTGAAAGACTATGAAGCTCTTTGTCAGGCTCTAGATCTGCTGGGGAAATCGAGGCTACCGAGTAACGTTAACCAATTCGCCAAAGCTGTGAATACGGGAACGCTTGATCTCCCCGAAGTCACAGAAGAAGCAATCCTAAAGGCGGCCTAAGACATTGCCTATATTCGTCTGACGCTCATCAAGGCTCTCGATCTGAAAGATCAGAGCGGCGGAGATGATGCCTCATGATCATGGTGGGGCGTTCGAGGGCGTATGGCCAAAACTTGGCGAGTCACCTCATGAGCCACGAGAATGATCATGTGACCGTCATGAAGTGTCTGGCTTTGCGAGCGAAGACTTGTACGGGGTATTCAAAGAAGCTGAGGCGGTTTCAAGGAGAACACGCTGTCAGAAATATCTCTACTCACTCAGCCTCAATCCACCTCAAGACGTTTCCGTTGAAACGAATGTCTTTAAAGACACGATCAAGCGCGTTGAGAAAGCCCTGGGATTGCAAGGCCAACCGCGCGCTATCGTCTTTCATGAGAAAGAGAACAGACGACACTGCCATGTTGTCTGGAGCCGTATCGACACGTCCAACATGAAAGCGATCCAGTTGGACTTTCCTAAACGCGAACTCAATGCGCTTGCGGAGCACATCTATCTTGAAAAGGGTTGGGAGCTACCAAAGGGCTTTCTGACGCCAAGTCTGCGCGATCCAAAGAACTTCACGCTTGAAGAATGGCAACAAGCCAAGCGACGCGGCAAAGACCCTCGCGATATCAAAGCGATTTTCCAGTCTTGTTGGAAACAGTCAGATAGTCGCGCCGCATTCAAAATGCGTTGTCCGAGCATGGTTATTGGTTGGCTAAGGGTGATCGCCGTGGCTTTGTTGCAGCCGATGCTCACGGTGAAGTCTATTCCCTCAGTGGATATGCAGGCGTGAAAACTAAAGCTCTTAAAGCCAAACTGGGCGACAGAGATGGACTGCCAACCATTCGCCAAGCTCAATCAAAGCTCGCCAAAACCATCACGCCTCAACTGAAAACACTTTACAATCGAGAGACTGTCTAACCTCGGTAGTTCTCATGATCGAATGCATAAGCGATTGACCCAAATGCATTCGAAGCAACGTCAAGATCAGAAGGCGATCCAAGAGGCGCGCGGGACGAAAGAAATGAAGCAAAGGCAACAATGCTTCAATACAGGGCTTCGAGTGCTCTTTGACCGTTTCACAGGAGCATACCGTAAAACAAGCGACAGAACGCGTTCGAGATGTACCAAGCCTCGCTTCGAGATCAGAGGCAAGGGGATGATTTTATCTTCACACAGATGGAGCAGAAGCGTGAACTCTCTCAACGAATGAAGCACATGCTCAAAAAGAGCTAAAAGAGGCGAAGACACAAGCTGACGCATCAGATTTTGGTTATAAAGTTGGTGCTTTCGTTATAATTTTGGCTTGCATCGGAACACTGATAGGGATGTTTTCCAATCAGTAGTGGTTGATAGGTCCGAACAACATTGGCGATCTGCACTTAAATAGCACTGAAGTTGAGACAAGATACGAGCGGTCTTACTTGTAAAAAACGCCGTGTTTAGCGTAGCTATCTGATATCATTAATAAAAATGTGAGTGTCCGTGGTGGGCGATACTGGGATTGAACCAGTGACCCCTACAATGTCAAAGTAATAGCTCACAAAATTAGGGCAAAAGCCCCAGGCAAATTACTAAGACTTTCCAGTCGGTTGAACGATATTGACCCCTTTACGAGGAACGGCGCTCGAATTTGCGATCACAGTTTGATCACACTTCAATTTGGAGCGTGTCAAATGGCAACCATTCGAAAGCTAAGAGGCAAGTATCAAGCGATCATTCGTCGGTCTGGCTACCCCCAACAATCAAAGACATTTACGACTAAGAAACATGCGGAAATCTGGGCACGAGACATTGAGGGCAAAATGGATCGCGGTATCTTTGCCGATCTCTCTCATGCAAAGACCACTACTTATAATGATTTGATGGAAATCTACCTCTATGAAGTGACAGCTCATAGGCCGACGAAGGTTGCGCGTGATGTCGAACGCACAATCATTGGCCGCATTCGCAGAGAACATAAACATCTCTGCGCGCTAACAATCGACAAACTAGCGCCAGAGCATTTTGAAGCCTATCGCGATCAACGACTCAATACTCCCTCACCTTACAAGCGCAATGAAGATGGGACGCGTGCCAACATCGCGCCCAGCACGGTCAATCGTGAGCTTTCTATTCTCAAGCGTGTCATCGATCACAGAAAACGTAAACTAGGCTTGTTGGTGAATCCCGCGAATGGACAGGATGTGAAACGTCCTACCGTCAATGACGAGCGAGATGTTAGACTCAATGAAGAGGAGAAAGCTAGATTATTGGAAGCCTGCTATTCGATGAGAAACCCATTGATTGGCCCATTTGTCGAAATGGGATTTGAGACAGGCGCGCGGCGCAGCAATCTCATCCGCTTGAAATGGGATGATGTTGATCTGATAAGAAGAACAGCGCTTTTGCGAGGGGTCAAAAACACCCGAAACCCGCATATGGTCATCAATCATGCTATTGGACTAACGCCTCGCGCCGTAGCTGTTTTAGAGGCTCTGCCGAATGATCAGGAAGAAGTTTTCCCGATGACCATCAACGCCTTTAAGCTTGCATTTAAGCGTGCCCGTAAAAAAGCCAAACTCACGCATTTTCATTTCCATGATACACGACATGAGAGAGTTTCGAGCTTGTTCGAAGCAGGATGGTCAACCATGCAGGTGATGGCTCAATCAGGACATCGCGATCCAAAGTCTGTGAAGCGCTACACCAATATTCAAGCAAGTCACTTGGCAGACGCACTAGCTAAGCTTGAATGATCAGCTTTTTTCTCTCAGCCTTGAAGGTCAGACCAATCTGCCAGCTAGTGCCCTGTTAGTGACGTCTTTCAACGGTCAGCCCAGAGTCCGTTCTGAGGCGAGTTTAAGTCGCTCGCCCTAGCGATCGCGAAATTTACGCCCAATGTTTTCGTTTGGAGGTTTTTCCTATTCCAGGGTTAAGACTGTTTGTCGGATCAAGGTCCTTGTAGAATGAGGCGAGTTCGTGCTTTGCCAGATAAAGATGTCCGACATTATGTTCAGCCGGGCATTGCGCGCCATCATCTTCCAGATATTTGATGAGCTCCATCTCGAATGCGTGTCCATCGACGCCGTCTTTTACGATAAAATCAAGATGGAAAACGTTACAAAAAAAGTGTCCATAGACGAATAATTTGTCGACCTGCTCCATGAGGTGAGGCGGAATGAGATCATCCCAATCTTCATGATTTCGACGAAGTGCGACGTCCAACGCCACAAGTCTGGTTTGTTTTTTAAATGTCAGTGCGTCATAACGAATGGCGGCTCCAGCGGAGACAAAGCGATGCAGGAACGCATCATCTGCGTCTTTCGAAGAGCATTCAATGTAACTAAACCCCGATGATTCAGACAGATCAGTAAGTTCGCGCCGGACTGTCTCAACCTGAGTGCCATCAACTTTCAACAAGAGTGTGTGAGCATTCCCGCTCCCCTGTGTTTTGAGCGGTCTGCTGAGCAGGTAAGGGAATGGAGACGCAAATATCTGAAGCGCCTTATCGCTGAAATGCTTCACCGGCAGGTGTATCCGGCGACACCAGCTATCAAGGGAGCTCTTTACCTTGTAAAGCAGCGGCAACCGCCTTGTTCCGAGCCATTTTATGGCCAGAAAGGAATCTTTTGCGTATCGCATGGCCGCCTGAAAGATCGATTGATCCATATATTCGCCCGCTATAGGAACGATATTCAGATCGACCAGAAGTCGCGTCTTTACAGCGTTCAGCGCAGCGGCCCGATTAGCACTAATGGCAAAGACATGGGTTGAGTCCGGCTTTTCGAAACTATCCAGTCGCAGCGCGAAAACGATCACACGGCCGGCACTGCCGGAGGCCTCGAATAAACCCCGCGGGTCCGCATTATATCTTGCCGGTGTGGGCTGATGTAAGTCGCAGACATGCGATTGATAGTCGGGCGAGGAACAGTGGCGATCGGCTACACTCTTCGGATCGACAGTATAGTTTCCTGTTTCCAGATTTGTTAAAATCTCTTCGGGTGTATGCCCGAGATCGATGCCAATGTGATTGATGAGGTGAAGTTGTCCTTGCGCGTCAAGCTGTGCATAAACCGCCGCTTCTGTATAGGCGGGCCCGCGTTGCACGAGGGCGCCCCCGGAATTATTACAGACTCCACCAAAGACAGACGCACCAATGCAGGACGACCCAATTTCGGAATGAGGGCTACGATCAAAGGGGGATAAAATATCTTCAAGTTCGTAGAGCGTTGACCCCGGCAAGCAAACGACTTGCGTCCCGCCCAGAATGGGCCTGATGCCTTTAAGGCGGAGCGTGTTTACAACCACAACGTCCCGGTCGTAAGATCCAAACGGCGTTGAACCACCCGTTAGGCCCGTATTGGCGGCCTGCATAATCAGGATCGCATCCGCTCGGATACAAGCCTGCGCAACTTCCCAGAGTTCAAAAAGCGATCCGGGTAATATGGCGGCCACCGCATCACCCGAACCGAGTCTGTAACCGACGGTATATTTAGGGAGATCGAGTTTTCCCGTCAGCACATATCGTCGCCCGACAATTCGGGCGAGTTGCTCGATAAGGGTCTCCGTCATTTTTATCTCTTTAAGCTCTCTCAGAGATATTGTCGCACGCAGACCCTATTTTCATTTAGGCGTCTTCAAGGACCGGTTCGATGGAGGCCTCCCACACGGCCTGAGCCGCCTGCCATGTGACCAGAGCCAGCGTGTCTCCATTTTCCTCGTTCACCATCTGTAACGGCCCGAGGAACGTCATATAGAATTCGCTCTCAATCGGAAAATAGGTGCGACCATGATAGGCTTGGCACGGTTCATATCCGTAAGCCGGTGCCGTGACCGTTTCACCGCCATCATTGACGCCGCCGCGAACTTCCATACGTCCCTTTGTCAGGAAATATTCTCCCGGGCCAATGTGGTAGTGGGGCGCGAAACTTGATCCAGCCGGGCAATCGAAAATGGCCGCCCAAGAACCCAGCTCAGGGCCGACATTCAAGAGTTTCCAGCGAATTCCGCCTTCACTGAACGCTTCCGGAAACGGAACCCAGGGAATTTCATTAAGTTCAACGGCGCGACCTTCCACGGGGTCGAAGTGAACGGGTAGATTAGACATTTGCTGTTCTCCTTGCTGTGAATGTAAAAAATGATTTCAGTGTAATTTGATGGTCATGGTCTATCGAGAGCCTGACCGTTTCGACGTCACGCTCTTACGTGATCGCTCCGGCATCCCGGCATAATTGGGTCAGACTTCGAGCTTCCAAAATCTCTATCCAATAACCGTCGGGATCCTGAATGAAGGCGAGGCCTTTCATACTGCCTTCATGAGGGCGTTTCACAAACGCAACCCCCATCTGCTCGAACCGGTCACACGCCTGTTCAACATCGGGGACGGATAGTCCGATATGGCCAAATCCCCGCGGGTCGGAATTCCCGTTATGATAGACTTCGTCCTCTTCGGTCTCCGTGCCCCAATTATGGGTCAGTTCAAGCATGGCGGGCTGTTTGAAAACGAATTCCGTGCGGTCCTCCGCGCTGGCGGGTAAGGGGGCCTCTTCGGAATCAAGGTATCCCATGAAGAACAGGGTGAACTTCATCTCGGGAAAATCCAGCTGCTTCAAAAGCGCCATACCCAGAACGTCCCGATAGAAGGCCAGAGATCGTTCAGGGTCCTTTATTCGCAGCATGGTCTGGTTAAAAACAAATCCCTCTGTCTCTCCCGGCTGAAGAATCTCACTGGAGGGTTTTTCGTAATTTACCGGTTTCACAGATATAGTCTCCGTAAGGCTAGCTCAGGGCGAGGCCCTGAGCGCCAGTCTCTAGAATTCAACACTAACAGAGCCGATGATACGACGGGGCTGTTCGAGAGATCCGATAATGATCTGTCCCGGCGCCCCCGGAATCGCGCTTCCGGCAAAGTTCGGAAACTCCTGAACATCGATATAATATTCTTTATCGAAGAGATTTTCGACATAGACGTCAAAGGTGACATTGCCGATCGAGTAGCCCGCGCTGATATCCACTACAGTGAAGGCCGGATTGTCGAAGGCCGGGAAATCGTCACCCGGTACGTGAAAGAATTGGGAGTTTGTGGAGGACTCACCTTTGTAACGCGCCTGAATACGGCCAAATATCTCTGAGTCGTCTCCAATCGGTTGCGAGTAATCCAGCGAAGCAGACCCACTCCATTCTGTTACATTGGGTGGCTGAACGCCTGACAAATCCTGTCCATTCACCGGAGAAACGGTTCCGTCATCCCACTGTGCGTCAAGATATCCGATTGCACCAGAGAAAGTAAAATTGTCGGAAAGAAGCCAGGTGACATCGGCTTCAAAGCCCCACTGTTGAGAATCGCCTACATTGACAATCCCTTCAACAAAACCTCCCGTATCCGGGTCCTGGGCCTGCAACTCGAACTGGCGATCTTGATAATCAATATAGAAACCGGCCGCTGTCATGATCATACGACCGTCCAGCAATTGGCCTTTATATCCCAATTCGAACTGTGTTGCGGTTTCCTTGTCAAAACCGAGAAGCGTTGTCGAGGTGGAGAAATTGTTCAGACCAAAATCTGCGGGTTCGAAACCCTGGGACACGGAGCCGTAAAGCAGTGTGCTTCCGTCATCACTCTCCCAGGACAGGGAGCCTCGGCCCAGAACAACTGTTTCCGAATTCTCGCCGGATATGCCTGTATCCAGATTGACCCGTGCGGTTTCGGTTTCATCAATACGGATGCCGCCTCCGATTTCCCAGTTTCCGAACGTGTAGTTTGCACTCGCAAAAAGGGCGTATTGCGTCCGGTCTCTCTGGCTGACCTCAAAAGGAACCACGGCCTGGATAGTGGCATCATTGGCGTCAGGCGGCGGTGTACAAAATCCCGGGTCCAGGAAACAGAAGCCGCCGCGAATGTTCAGGACCGAGTCCAAATCCCGCGATAAATCAAGGAAATAAGCGCCGACTTGCCAATCCAACGGACCTGTCGTGTTGGAATTCAGGCGGATTTCCTGCGTAAAGACCTCAAAATCTTCCGGACGGAAGAGATCGAGAACGAACTCAGGATGAAGGTCAAGATCGGTCTGACGCAGGGATTCTGTCTCTGTGTAAGAGGAGACCGATGTCAGGGTAACATTGGGGAAGTCGTAAGTCAGGTTCAGCGTCGCTGCCGTTGTTTCACGTTCGTGACGCGGATTGAAACTGGTATCGACCTCTCTTGGAAACTCGAAATCCCCGTTCAGTTCCCGGTTCCAGACATTATTAGGAGCATCAAGCTCATTATACCTCACCGAGGCCAGTGCTGTGAAGTTCTCGGTAATATTGCCGCCCAGTGCAGCGCGGATACCGAACTCGTCATAGGCTCTGACATCCTCGTCATTCGTTCCGGCCAGCCCATTCGTCCGGGTAGAGTTCGGATTCCGTAAGAAAGAGTCGTCCGAAACCGAGAAGCCGAATAATCGCAGAGCCCAACTGTCGGATAATGGAATATTCGTTTCAGCTTCGAGGTCGAAATAATTATCCTCGCCCACACGCAGCCGGGACCGGGCCGTAAATTCATCGGGGTTTGGACGCGCACTCACATATTTAACGGCTCCACCAATGTTGGACCCCCCGTAAAGGATACCTTGCGGGCCTTTCAGCACTTCCACTCGTTCGAGATCGCCAAAGCGAGAAGAGGCATCCGAGAAGAGTTGCACATCATCAAGGTAGAAGCCAACACCCTGGGTGTTGCCAAAGCCCCCCAGCCCGCGAATGGTCACATTCGGAAATCCATCCAGTCGCGTGCTCAAGAACAGATTGGGGATTAGAAGACCAATGTCACTCAGACCGTCAATGTTGGCGGCTTCGAGATCGTCTGCAGAAAATGTCGTCAGACTTTCAGGAACATCGAGTTCCGATTCCGCTTTCTTACGCGCCGTTACGATAACAACATCCAGAATTTGGCGTTCAGAGGCGGTCTCAGCTGCACCATTGGCATCCTGAGCGAAGGCGGGCAAAGAAATTATCAAAGCTGCAAACGAACATGTGGATGCTGCTAGGTGTCTAAATCTTTGTTGGTGCTTGTCTGATTGTCTTTGTTTGGTAAACACACCAAGTCTTGAATGTTGAAACACAGTCTCTCCCTCTGTTTTTTAATTTTAGTTAAGTGATTAGGAGCAGAAAACTGGATGTGCTTGTTCCAGCGTGCAGAAAGACTTAGACAATAATGCTAAGAATTGTGCGACGACCTGAGTTACGCCTTATCTCACAGAAAATGGGCGTAACTTGCCGTAGAAAGCTTAATTTTGAACCACGTTCGGGCGCTGGGAGGTTTCATCCTCCCGACCTCGGCCGTATATAAGGTGTAGAGCCTAGCGCAGAAGCCACAGGGTAAGACATGGTGTCAATGCCAGTTACTCAATGTTGGGATACAACCGATCTTTCGTCGAAAGATCGATATGACGCTTGGGTTGAACTCTTGAACCAGACATTTGGGCGATGGGAAGCCACACCAATCGGAACCCGAGATTTCTCAGCGAATGCCATCAGCTCTGACATTGGCAATATGAGAATCGTTGAATGTATTTGCGATCCGTGTGAGGGCGAGCGGTCTGCAAGTATCGTCCGAAATTGTGAAGAGGATAATCTTGCGATCCAACTCGTTCTGTCGGGACGCGAGTCGATGCGTCTTGGAGACCAATGCGCCACATTGATGCCAGGTGATCTCTTTATCTGGGATACGTCTCAACCGATGACATTTCAGGTTGAAGAGAGACTCCATAAGATATCCGTCATCTTTCCGCTACAAAGGTTTCGGGACTGGATGTCAAACCGTTGGCAGTCCAGTCCGCGTCATATTAAGTCTAACTCGCCTACCTCCACCTTATTGAAGTCATTCATGATGAGTTTGACGGATGTAAGTCGGTCTGATGCTCCCTTCAGTGATGGAGCCCTTATCGATGCAGCATTGGCGCTCTATTCTTCGCCGGGGTCTAATGAGCTTGGGAGTACGTCTCTTAAACAATCGCAGCTTCGGTTCATCAAGTCATTCATTCGAAGGCGTCTAAACAATCCCGAGCTATCGGTCGAGAAGATTGCCCGCGCTAACGCAATGTCAGTCCGGAACTTGCACTGGCTCTTTGAGGAAGAGGAACAGACTGTTTGGAGGTTTGTGATCTCCGAACGGTTGAAACAATGTCGGAAAGATTTGACAAACCAGGCCATGACAAGCCGGAGTATCACTGACATTGCCTTTTCTTGGGGTTTCTCGGATCCCGCCTATTTCAGCAAGGTGTTCAAGGCTGAATATGGTCAAAGCCCCAGATATTACCGTAAAATGCGGTTGTCACATTAGCACCGACATGGTCTCGCAGATGGAGACTTTAAAGGTCGTCTTTGCAAATTGACCAATCGGTCTAGACTTTGTACTCCTTACACAAATTAGGGGTTATAATAGATCGG
>JBCBGR010000007.1:0-22346 GCA_038526555.1 Pseudomonadota bacterium | reverse complement strand
GACAGACTCGCTTTTCCGTATCTATTCGATGACGAAAGCCATCACCACGATAGCGGCTCTGCAACTCGTCGAAGACGGTCTGATCAATCTAGATGCCCCGATCAGTGACTACCTGCCAGAGTTTGCAGACGTCCAAGTCCGCGCCAACCCAGAAGCCACTGAGACACGCGCACCGTCACGGGCGCCAACAGTCCGCGATCTCATCACCCATGCGTCCGGCTTGACTTACCGGACGGGTGTGAAGTTCGGGCCGATCCCTAGCCTTTATGTTGAACTCGGCGTGCCTGGCGGACCGGGGTCCACCGATGCGCCTACCAATGGCATGGAGCCTGTTGTCGGTGATCAGGCCTTCATCGAGCGGATCGTCCAAGCGCCCCTCGAGCACGATCCGGGGGTTGCCTTCACCTATTCTAACTCAACCGATGTGCTCGGTATTCTGGTGGCGAAAGTCTCTGGCCAGTCGCTCGGCGACTATATGGCGGAGAATATTTTCAAACCCGCTGGCATGACAGACACGAGCTTCCAGCTCGATCCCTCCCGCATCAACGATTTCACCAGCCTCTATTTCGCGCAGAACCAAGCCGGGCGAGAGATGAAAATTGATGAGTATATGGACATTGATGATCTCCAAACCATCCCACCAAACCGGATCGATCTGTGGGACCGATCACTCTACCTGCTGCCCCAACCGATTGAGTTTGGTGGCGCGGGTCTTGTGTCTGACTCAGATGACTATCTCGCCTTCACTAACGCGCTAATGGAGGGCGACCTCATCTCGGAGGCGATGTGGGAGGCGGTGCAAACGGATCAGCTCCCGGATGCTGTTGATCGCAGCGCAACCTGGCTGGATGAGCGGACCTTCGGCCTTGGTTTTGCGCTGCGTACAAAACCCAGCTTTGAGACCGCCACTTTCCCACAATGCGGACTCTACTGGTCCGGGGCGGCGTCGACTTACTACTGGATCGATCCAGAGACCGAAACGACAGGCGTGTTTATGACGCAAGTGATCGGCGGTCATGTTCGAGATTATTTCGGCGACTTGCTCGAAGCCGTCTATGGTGAACCGGAGTAAACACGATTAAGCCCATCCCATGAGTGGGTCTGACCTCTTATTTGTCCTGATCAGCTGCCTCGCCGTGATGGTGGGGGTGGCCTATCTCTCCTACCGGTCTGCGCGAAACGATGTGCAGGATAGTGACGGTTATTTCCTCGCTGGACGAAACCTCGGCGGACTGTTCATCGCCGGATCGCTTCTCCTGACCAACCTTTCGGCCGAACAACTCATCGGGCTGAATGGCTCGGCCTATGGTCACAACATGTCGAGCATGGCGTGGGAAGTGACCGCCGCCATTTCGACCATTGCGATGGCGATGATTTTCCTGCCGCGTTACCTCAAAGGGGCGTTCACCACGCTTCCGGAATTTCTGAATGATCGGTATGATGCCTCTGTGCGGCGCTGGTCCGTCGTGCTTTTCATGCTCGGCTATGGTCTCGTGACCATTCCATCGGTTCTCTATTCTGGCTCGATTGCCGTCATAAAAATCTTTGATGTCCCAACCCTCCTCGGATTGTCGGAATTTGGTGGTCTTGTCGCGACAGTCCTCGTCATTGGCGGGGTTGGCGCGCTCTATGCCATCTTTGGAGGCCTGAAAGCCGTCGCCGTGTCTGACACGATCAATGGGGTCGGACTGCTCTTGATTGGGAGTCTTGTTCTCGCCCTCGGCCTCCTCGCCCTCGGCGCAGGCAATCTGAGTGACGGGATCACGCGACTGGTGACAGATCACCCAGAGAAGCTCAACGCCATTGGCTCTGAGACGGACCCAACCCCGTTCGGCACGCTCTTTACCGGCATGATTATCGCCAACCTGTTTTACTGGTGTACCAACCAATATGTCATTCAGCGGACCCTCGCCGCGCGCAGTCTGGCAGAAGGGCAAAAAGGGGTGTTGCTCTCCGGCTTCTTCAAAATTCTGGTTCCCTTTTTCATGATGATTCCGGGCGTGATCGCCTTTCATCTTTACGGACCCGGTCTCGCCTCCATCGACCTCGCCTTTCCGACATTGGTGCAGGATCTCCTGCCGATTTGGTTGATGGGGGTTTTTCTCGCGGTCTTACTGGGGGCGGTGTTCAGCTCCTTCAACTCGCTGCTCAATAGTGCGGCCACACTCTTCGTGCTCGACGTTTATGTCCCGACACGAAAAGAGAAGATGAGCGAGAAGCAGATCGTGCGCATCGCCATGATTGTCAGCATGATCCTCGCAGTCTTTTCCTTTATCGTTGCGCCGATGCTCTACCTCGCCCCAGAAGGGCTGTGGCAGATCATCCGCATCTTTACCGGCTTCTATAATATCCCAATCGTGACCATCGTTCTGGCGGGTCTGTTCACCCAACGCGTTCCCGCCATTGGTGCGAAAGCCGTGATTATCTTCCACGTGATCGCTTATGGTCTCATCCGGTTTGTCTTAGCCGATGTCGTGACGCTGCACTTCCTACATCTCTATGCGGTGCTGTTCTTGATCGAAGTTGGCATTCTCGCCGTTGCAACGAAGCTCTCTCCACGGGAAGCGACAGCGGGTCTCCGCGATGCCCATCAGGTCGACCTGACGCCATGGAAATTCGCCACCCCAACGGCGGCTCTACTCATTGCCATGGTGATCGGGATTTACGTGCTGTTCTCGCCCTGGGGTCTGGCCGGATAGCTAACAGACGCCTCGCGGTAGTCGATCGCAACAGTTCCCGACACTGTCTCTCGCAGCCGAGGCCCGTCTGAGGGCACACCCAACCAACGATCTAACGCCTCCGCATCCGGCCATCCTGCCCAATAGGTCAAATTCTCTTTCTGAAGACGAACGGGGCGATCATTTTCATCGGCTTCCAGAACTGACCAATCACTTTCGATCTGTTCGCGCCAGATTTGCAACCCGCCCCCTTGTGGCAGAGCGAGCGGGCTATCCTCTCTTAGCGTCTCGACAGCCGTGACTTTCACCCCGTCAAGACCCGGTGGCAAACTGTCTGGGATATGAAAGTCTTTTGTCCGGGACCCCGTTCGAGGGCCAATAATAATCTCGCCATCAAACCGCTCAATCGCTTCGCGTAACGCATCCGTCCAAGCAAACAGACCCGGAATGAAAACCTGTTTCCGGTCCCCAAAATCGGATGTCTCTGGCGGGAGAATATCCACTGAGCGCCCAGTCCGTCGCAGCTCGCAATAGACCTCAAAAACAAGCCGGAAATAGTCGAACTGCGCATCCTGCGGCTGCACCTCCCACGCCCATTGTGAGGCATACTCGAAGATAATCGCCACATCGGCGTCCTTCGACCGGAGGTCTGGCAAGTCATTGAGGTCCTGCGCCAGCAAAGCGACCTCTTTGCCGCCCTCAGACAGTTCCCCATCTGGACACAACAACCCGGCATGGTTCTGTTCCTGTGCAAATGGCGCTTGCCGCCAGCGGAAAAAGAAGACCGCTTCCGCCCCATGCGCAAAAGCTTCTAAAGCCCAGAGACTGACCATGCCGGGCGCAGGCTCCGGATTATGCGGCGCCCAGTTTACAGGTCCGGGCTGCTGCTCCATCACCCACCAGCGTCCTTTCCCAACCGCGCGATAGAGATCATGGTGAAAGGCCTGAAAATCCGGATCACCACATCTGGCATGATCGCGCTTAAACCCCTCATCTCGGTCTGAACGATCTTCTAGGAAGCCAAGCGGATAGCTGTCCCAAGTCGCGATATCGAGCGGTTCGCCAACCGCGAAATGATCGAAGTCGGTGATCCGCCCCATATAATTGTGGAGCAAGTCTGCGTCTGTGAGGGGGCGAAGTGCGTCTACCTGCACCTGATTGAACGCCACAACTTGGTCTGACGCGAAGCGACGGAAATCCATGGCGTGGGACGGGTTGGGTTCGGTCACTGTTAGGTTGGGCAAGCCGATCTGATCAAAATCGCCATATTCCATCGACCAGAAGACGTTGCCCCAACGGGTATTCAATTCATCAATGCTCTCATACTTTCCGCGCAACCAGTCCTGAAATGCGGTCAAGGCCACCGGGCTGTAGGAAATCGTCGTGTCGTGGCAGCCATATTCATTGTCGATCTGCCAGGCGTGAATGTAGGGATTCTGACCGTAGCGCTCGCCGAGAATAGTTGCGATACGAACGCATTCCTCCCGATAACCTGGATGCGAAAAGTCGTAATGACGGCGAGAGCCAAAACCACGCGGACGCCCTTCCACATCCCACGCGAGCATGTCGGGATGACGGTCCAGCATCCAACGCGGCGGCGTGGCCGTTGACGTCGACATAACGACTTTCAGGCCTGCGGCGCCAAGCGTTTCAATGGCCCGATCCAGCCAATCCCAGTTAAACTGGTCCGGCTTGGGTTCAATCCGACTCCACGCGAACTCGCCGATGCGCACCCAGGAGAGACCCATATTGACCATGCGGCGGGCATCGTCCGCCCAGAGCTCCTCCGGCCAATGCTCCGGATAGTAGCAGACACCTAATTCAGGCATCGATCAGGGTCATGGCTTCGGGATCGCGGGCGAAGACATTATGCGCATCCCAGATGGGCTTTTGGCCGAAAAGCGGACTGAGCAGCAATGCCAGAGCCACACCTGAAAAAAGCGTTATCGCCATAACGTGAATATAGTGAAGATCGATCCCCGCCGCGCCCGTAAACGGATTGGTGGCCCAACCGTAAAAGACAACACCCGCAACCACAGCGATGATCATCGCATTGGCGCTAACATTGCGGAAGAGAAGCCCGACAACAAAGGCTGAGAGGATCGGCATGGAGAGCAGACCATAAAGCTGTTGCACCGTGTTGATGATGCTCTGTTCCGGATTGTTGAAGACCGGGATCAGGGCAAAACTCAGCAGAACCATTATAATAGAAACCCGGAACGACAAGCGGCGAACATCAGGCTGCATGATGACATAGGTTTCATGGATATCCATCACCCAGAGCGCGGCAGAGGCGTTGAGGATGGAGTTGAAGGTCGTGAGAACGGCGGCGGCGATAGCGGCCGCAAAGGCGCCGGACAGATAGGCGGGCAGCACATCCCCGACGAGCAAGCCATAGGCCGTATCGCCCACATCGCCATAGAGCTTGTAGGCGACAATGCCCGGAATGACGATGATCGGGGGGACGATCAGCAAGCGGATGGCTGCCGCAGCGAAGATGCCTTTCTGAGCTTCCCGCACTGTGGGCGAGGCCATAGCGCGCTGCGTAATCGTCTGGTTCGTGGACCAGTAGAACATCTGGATAAACAGCATCCCCGTGAAGAGGGTCGCGAACGGAATATCACTGTCGGGTGCCCCCATAAGCGTCAGGCGCTCTTTCGGAATACCGGATAAATCCCAGCCTATCGCGTTGAGTGCAATGAGGGTCACGAAGATGGCCAGACCTAAAAGCAGAACACCCGAAAATGTGTCTGAGACGGCCACGGCTCGTAAGCCCCCAAAGATTGCATAGGCCGCGCCCACAATCGCGAAGAGCGCGGCAATAACATAAAGCGTCGCGTCCTCCGCAGTGAGGGTAAAACCGAACAAACTAATGGACTGTTCAAACAGTTGGAGATCAAACAGATTGATCATGAAAAGCGACCCGCCATAGAGAATGGCGGGCAAGAAAATCCCTATATTGCCGAGCAGAAACAGGATCGAAATCAGCGCGCGGATATGTGAATTGCCGTAGCGGCGCTCGAGCAGTTCCGTCGTCGTTGTACAATTATATTTATAATAGACCGGGATAAAGATCAGGGCGAGCATGATCAGGCCGACGACGGCCGCGAGTTCCCACCACGCCAATAGCGCCATCTGCGCCCCGTTCATCCCGACCAGCTGATCCGTCGATAAATTGGTCAGCGTGATCGACCCCGCCACGAAATACCATTTCAGGCTCCCGCCCGCGAGGAAGTAGTCGCTTTCTGCATTCTCGCCTTTCCCGCGCCCCAAAGAGTCGCGGCAGAACCACCATGTAGTCAGACCGATCAATCCTGTCAGCGCCAGAAAGACGCCAACCTGCAAGGTATTGAGTTCCATAAATCTCTCCCCAGCGTGTCCGCTAGCGGACTTTTCGCAGGACGAGAAGCTCTGAGGCGAAGTCTTCTGTGGCTGGCGTCAGGTCGAGACCGCGATGCATGATGAGGTTGCCTGCATAGGTCTCGCCGTTTTCCAACGCATAATCCGCATCGGGATCAAGCCCGCGCAACCTGACGCGACGTTGTGGCAGGTTGGGCGCATTGAGGATGCGGAAAGCCATGACGCGCACAGTCGCCTCATCTGCCGTCATCATTTGCCAAATGGTTTCATTGTGACTGTGACGCAGCCGATCAAACCGTGCGCCCAAGCGATCCACGGCAAACGCTTTTGATTGCAAAACGTAACGCTGCAACGCGTCTCGGTTCTGCTCGATATCGGCAATGTTGAGCGACAGACCATGCGACGCACAGGGCAGGCCTGCATGGTAACGCGCCTTGATTGAGCTAACTCGACCATTCTGATGATTAGGAGACGGGCCGATATAGGCGGCCATGACATCCGGCGGGAACAGGTGAGACGCGCCGTTGATGATGGAGAGCCGTCCCACCGGATCGCACATATCCGAGATCCAGCCTTGCGGCATGTAGGACAGCATCCCCAGATCAAACCGATTGCCGCCAGACGCGCAGTTTTCAAACAAGACATTTGGGTGGGCAGACGTGATCCGATTCAGCAGATCATAAAGCCCCAGCATATAGCGATGAGCTTTCGCGCCGGAGCCGACCTCCGTCATGTTTCGGTTCATGTCCCATTTGACGTAATCAATGGGGGCGGAGCTGAGCAACGCATCCAACCAGCCGAAAATATGGTCGACAATTTCAGGACGAGACAGATCAAGCGTGAGTTGGTTGCGACCCAGCGATGGCTCACGCCCCGGAACAGCAATCGCCCAATCTGGATTGACGCGGTAAAGATCGCTGTCAGGGCTGACCATTTCCGGTTCCACCCAAATTCCAAAGCAGAGGTCTTTGTCTTGAACCTGTCGCGCCAGCGCGGGGATACCAGAAGGAAATCTATCCGGGTCGGCTGACCAGTCACCCAAGGCCCGCCGATCATCGGTGCGGCCCTTGAACCAGCCATCATCAAGCACGAGCCGCTCAATGCCTAGTTCAGCGGCCTGATCCGCCAGCGCGAGAACCTTGTCTTCGGTCACATCAAAATAGGCCGCTTCCCACGTATTGAGATAGGTCGGTCGGGGCTGATCCCGGAAACGCTCTGGCGCAACATGGGATCGGATGAAATCGTGCCAGACGTGGCTCAGCCCGCCGAGACCTGCGTCAGAGACGGCCATCAATCCTTCCGGTGACGCGAAACGCTCTCCTGGCTCTAGCATCCAATCGAAATCCAATGGATTGATCCCATTGACGCATCGAACCCGCCCAAACTCACCCCGCTCAACACGCGTCTCGAAATTCCCAGAATAGAGCAGCGTCGTACCATAGCATCGGCCAGAGACCTCCGTCGCGTCCGGTTCCAAGATTGCCATATAGGGCGGATGCGCATTGCTGGATGTACCCCGCGCGCTGCCAATGGAAACGCCTGCGGACGGCAGGACATAACGCTCAATATTAAACTCCCGCGCCCATGTGCCGTGGAAGTGGAGCAATTCATACTGATCTGGTGGCAGATCGAATGAGAGAGATGCCAGTTGGCGTAATTGAAACGAGGACGCACCGAGATTTCGGATTTCTGCGCGACGCGCGATCACAGCAGAGTCCGGCCAAATCGTGTAGTACAAATCCAGTTCAACTTGCTGCACCGCATCTGTCACGGTGACTATCAGCGTCTCTGCATCAGTTCCACGAGCGGACGGTAAGCCTCGCAAATCAGCTTTTCCGTTCAGGACCTGATGGTGCGCATATCGTAAGTCCAGAACGGAAATTTCAGCCCTAGAAAGCTGGCAGGCGGGCGATCCGAAATCCCCTCGCCCCAGAGTTGGATATTCCTGCGGTAGCTCATTCAGAGTCAGTAGGTCCGAGGATTCGAACATGACTGTGCAGTGGCGCAGGTCACGCGACATCGGATCCGGTGCATCCGCTATTGCCGGACCAAAATAGAGGTGCTCTAGCAGATCTTCCTCGGTCACCCGAAAGACATAAGTGACTGACGCATTCGCTAGCGAAAACGTCAATTCATCGGTGACACGGATCAAACCCATATATCCGCGTTATCTGCTTTCAGCAGAAGGCTCAATAACGAGACAGCTTATGCTTCCATCACCCCAGGACGACCATTTTCAACCACCCAAGTCCCACGCGTAGTCGCACCACTCTTCGGATCATAAACCGTATCCATGGCCCGCATGATTGCGGTCCATCGGTCCTTGGTCACATCCATCAGTGTGTGTCCGCGCTGGCGGTCGTCAAAGAATTTGATGTGCGGGTTATCCGGCAACATGGAGGAGAAACGGTTATAATTGTAAGAGTGTGACGTAATCGACGTCGTCACAAATTCGGACCCCACAACGGGGCTTTCTTCCTGATTAAAGCGTGGCTTCAAATCGCCCACCCACCAACTATGCATATCACCGCCAACGGAAATAAAGTTCTGCGGTTTGCGGCGTTCCACCATATCGAGAATACGTTCCCGCGTGGGTGCGTAACCATCCCAGCCATCGCTCCAAGAGCCCGGATTACCGTCCCGATCAGTTTGGTTGAGACGCCCAAATAAGGTCGGTTGCGCGAGGACTTCCCACCGCGCGCCAGAGCGACCAATCGCGCGCAGAATATCGCGCTCCTGCGTTTCGCCGTACATAGACCGCGCCGGGTCATGGAGCTCCGGGCAATTGACAAGGCGTGCCCCGCCATCTTCCGGGATCTGACAGGCCTGATCATCGCGGTACTGACGCGCATCCGTCAAAAGGATTGAGAGCAAGTCGCCCCATTGGAACTGATCATAAAAATGCATGTAAGGGCCGCGCGGACGGGAGCGCAGGCGCACGGGCATATGTTCATAATAGGCTTGGAAAGCGGCGGCGCGGCGTTCGCGCACCTGGTCCGGCGGCATATAATATTCGTCATTAAACCCGGCATAATCATTCACGACTTCATGATCGTCCCAGATCATAAGCCAAGGCACTCGGCGGTGCGCCTCTTGGAGGGAAGTGTCGAGTTTGTACTGCGCGTGGAGGCGACGATAATCGCCGAGCGTGACGGCTTCCACTTCGGCTTGCCGGCGGACCTGTGGCCCCCAGCTCGCCTCGTAAATATAATCGCCCATATGCAGGATGAAGTCGGGTTCCATCTCCAGCAGATCGTCATAGGCGTTGAAGAATCCTTGCTCGAAATGCTGGCAGGTGACGACGGCAAACTTGGCGCGATCAACGGACGAGAGGTAAGTCGGCGCTGTGCGACTGATCCCTGTCGGGCTGGTCTGTCCATCCGCAATGAAGCGGTAGAAATATTCCCGGTCCGGCTGCAACCCCGCCACTTCAACGTGAACGGAATGCGCCCATTCCGCGGTGGCACGTTTACGGCCACGCAGCAGGATGTTGGAGAAGGCTTCGTCACTGGCGACTTCCCAATCCACATCGATGGAACCGGGTAATGGATCGTCGAGTGCAAAGGGATCAGGGACAATCCGGGTCCAGATCACAAAGCCGTCTGAAAGCGGATCCCCACTGGCGACACCGAGTGGAAACAATGTGTCCTCACCGAGCGTCCCACGCCCATAGGAGAGTTTCGCAGGCGCTTTCAAAGGGGCAGCCGCTGTTGTCTGGCAAGCTGCCAGTCCAGCTGTGCCAACGAGCGAGCTTAACAAAGTGCGGCGATCAAAAGTCATGGGGCCATCCTAGACGAGATGTGTGACAAGGTCTTGTTCCTATAAACAAAAAGACCCGCCTTGTAACAAGGCGGGTCCCATCTGTTTCGTTTGGTCGCGACGACTAGAAGTCGTAGCGCGCACCGAAGCGAATTTCGTAAGTCGAAGCCGCGTTGATGCTGAATGGCTGATCGCCACCGACAGCGTTACGGACGCGTGTTCCTGGGAACGGAACCTGCTCCAGAATGCCCCACTCATTGTTGATGAGGTTGGTCAGGTTGTCGATCACCATGAAGACTTCTGCACGGTCGTCTGCACGCAGACCTGGCAGCTCTTGACTGATGCGTAGATCAATCTTCGTCCAAGACGGTGATGTAAACTGGTTACGCTCTGTACCTGGCAGTAGGATGGAGTTCTCGCCATTGCCCAGGAATGGTGTGAAGCGATAGATATCGTTCGCAACACCGTCCTGCGTGCGGGAGTATGGCTGACCAGACTGCGACAGGAAGAATGTGTCGAAGCGTGTCAGGTAATCACCGAAGAAGTCCTTCTCATAGGAAACGTTCGCTGTGAAGCGGTGCTTCGTATTGTAGTTGGACGTCGAGAGGATTTGCTCCTGCGGGTTTGTGAAGGCCCGGTTGTTGTAGTTCGAGAACGCAACAGAGCTTGTCATTGGCTGGACGTCTTTGGCGTCGGAGTAGGCATAGCCGATCCGTGCTGAGAAGCCGTTATCCCACTCTTTGGCGGCACCGAATGAGAAGACAAAGCTTTCATTTTCGATGTCCGCATTCGTCAGCGTGAAGCTGTCGAGAAGCGGGCTGCTAAATGTTGGGTAAGTAACACCGTCGATGACTTGTGTGCCTGTCTCAACCAGGTCGCCACGAAGAACGATTGCTGTGTTCTCTGACTGTGACCACAGAAGGTCTGTCTGGAAGAACCACTCACCGCCGAAGAGGCTTTCACCTGTATCGAAGATCGGGTTCCAAGTCGCACCGAGTGAGTATTTCCACTCAGATGGGACTGTAAAGTCAGGATCAAGATAGTTGATCTCGAAGTTACGACCCTGACCCGTTGCAACACTGTCAGCCAGTTCTTGTGGAACCGCCCAACCTGGACCATTTGGCACACCGTCTTCAGCCAGAACATAGTTTAAAGAGAAGAGATCGATGGCACCGCGGATACGTGCACCCACCTGAGTGACGTTGTTGGATGAGTAGTTGTTTGACAGCCAAACATTCGGGTTACCGCCTGAGTAACGACCAACACCACCGTGGATTTGCAGGTTACTTGTTGCATCCCATGTGAAACCAACGCGCGGCTGAATCAAGTCAACACCGTCAAAGTTTTGAGCGTTTGAGAAACCATAGCTCGCAACGAAATCTGGGTTTTCAACAGGGACATCGTCAGAAGAGTACCAGTCGTAACGCAGACCTGCGACAACTGTGAAGTCAGGTGAGACGTTCCATTCGTCCTGCAGGTAAACCGCATTCCGTGTATAACCAAACTCAGCCGCTGCATCGAGCGGGTTCAAAGACGGTGAGTTGTTAAACTCAACTTGAGAGGCAATCCCGTTACGGAAATCATCGACAGAGTTGAAACGGATTTCTGTCTGGGCCTGCTGAATGAACAAGTTAAAGATGTTCAGTTCCTGCAACTCTGCACCGAATGTAAAGTTGTGGCTTCCAGCTGTGTAGTTAGCGCGGAAGATCAGGTCGAGAACATCATAGTTCAGGTCGTTGGCAGAGCGAGAGTCGTCACCACCGAGATAAACATCAACAGGACCTGTATCGACACGGATTTCACCAAACTCTGTGCCGCCGACTGAGATCTGACGGTTATCAATGTCGGTGTAAGCTGCACGCAGCTCTGTAGAGAAGTTATCCGTCCAGTCAGAGAAGATCGCACCAGAGTAGGAGAACAGTTCTGTACCGCGCTCATAGAGGTGGTTGGAGAATTCTAGTTCATTTGTGTCGCCGTCAGAGCGAACGATGTTGAAGCCGTCATTCCACTGGAATGTACCTGTGGCGCGATGGTTGTCGCTGATGTTCCAGTCGAGTTTAACGAGGACTTTTTCGTCAGCGTTTGGATTACTGTCAGGAATGAAACCGGGATCGTACTGATAAACATCACGAGCGATTTGGGCGATTTCGTCAACAACAGCTTGGCTGACCTGGAAAGGACCATTGCCCAAAGTCACAGATGTGTTCGGATATGTATTGGCACCTTCAAGCTTTTCATAGCCAACGAAGAAGAAGAGTTTGTCTTCGATGATGGGTCCACCGATGGTGGCACCGTAACGGATCTCATCAAATGTCCCGAAGTCAAATGTCTGGTCGCCCGCTGTGTCGCCACGCAGACCATCGTCTGTGTAGTCAATGAAGGCTGATCCTGAGAATGTGTTTGTACCAGATTTTGTGACAGCGTTGATGTTACAGGCTGTAAAGTTACCGTAGATCACGTCCAGCGGGGCCAGCTCAACAGCGACCTGCTCAAGTGCATCAAATGGGAAAGGCTGACGCTCTGTTGGGAAGCCGTTGGAGTTCAGACCAAATGCGTCGTTCAGCTGCACACCGTCCAGTGTCAGTGAGTTAAAGCGTGAATTTTGACCCGCACACTGAATGGCATTGATGCCACCGCGGCTTTCGTCAACGGCGATACGGGGATCGATCCGGACGATGTCAGAAATTGTGCGGTTGATGGCTGGTGCGTTTTCGAGTGTTTCAAGACCGAAGCTGGCGTTTGGACCGATGGCCAGTTCTGCAAGAACCTGACGCTGAGCCACAACGATGACTTCGTCAACAAACTCGCCACCGGCGAGGACGAAGTTCAGCTCTGTGCTATCACCCAGTGACAGCATAACGCCTTCGACGCGCTCGCCCTGGAAGCTCTCAGCAGTCACTTCGATGTCGTAAGCACCTGTGATGGACAAGTTGCGGATAGAGAATGCACCGTTGCCGTCAGTCGCAACAACACGGGTAAAACCGGTTTCAGTGTTTGTAATCTGAACCAGCGCGTTTGAAACGGCTGAGCCAGTATCAGACTGGACAAAACCGCGAACGGATGAGGTGGTGACCTGGGCTTGTGCCAAAGTCGGGATCATAGCGGTCGCTGCCAGAGTGCTCGTTCCGAGCAGGAAAGCAGCGCCAAGAGATAGGCGTGTCGACATGGGGGGCTCCGAAATGTCTTTCGAGTTTAAGTGTTCGGTAAAGCAAGATGAAGGTTCCTCCATCTAAACTTGGCGCGCCCCTAACAGTGGTTTTCGACAGTTATGTGACAGTTGTGCAATGTTCTGCTGTCCTGACGGCTTTCAACAGATTCCGCTCTGAGTCTGTGCTATTTTGGTCACAGTGCACTTGGCGTTGTGCGGCGCTTTCCCTTAATAAGACCGCATGACTGACACTCAACACGCCCCATACGTCGCGACTCTCGATTTCGCCGAATATTCTCACAATCCTGAAGGGTTTGGCCGAAAAATGTTCGACGGCATGCGCGAAACGGGCTTTCTCGTGATTCGCAACCATACCATCCCACAAGATGCGATTGATGCGGTTGAAACAACCAGCAAGGTGTTCTTTGCACTGCCGGAGGCTGAAAAGACATCTTACGCCATGCCGGACAGTCACTTCCAGCGCGGATACTCCCCGTTTGGGGTCGAATCGGCCAAAGGCGTTGATGCGCCGGACCTCAAAGAGTTCTGGCATTTTGGGCGTGATACGATTCCCGGAGTTCCAGGCACGCCACCTGTCGAAGGCCTGCCGGAATTTGACGAAGCCGGGCAAAGTCTCTTCGACGAAATGGACAAGTTTGGCCGAACCTTGATGGAAGCACTCGGGCAAGTCCTCGACATGAGTTCAGACCATATTGATGCCGCGCTGGTGAACGGTAACTCCGTTTTGCGCCTTTTGCACTACCCACCCATGCCAGAAGGACGCGGATCCTCTGTCCGCGCTGCCGCGCATGAAGATATCAACCTCATAACTTTGCTGCTGGGCGCAGAAGAAGCGGGACTTCAAGTCAAGCATCGCACAGGTGTCTGGATGGAAGTGAATGCGCCAGCCGGATCACTGGTCATTAATGCCGGGGACATGCTGCAACGCCTGACCGCGGGTATCATTCCCTCTACCACACACCGGGTCGTCAATCCGACACAAGAACGCGCCCCGCATTCGCGCTACTCCATGCCGTTTTTCCTGCACCCTGCGAGTGACTTCCCGCTGGAGGCTCTGCCGAAATGTCTGAAAATGGGCGGAACCGCCTATGAGACGATTACGGCGCGCGGCTATCTGGATGAACGCTTGCGCGAAATTGGCTTGGCCAAAACCGAGGCTTAAATCCCGACCAATATCCCCGCCAACGCCGCACTCATCAGATTGGCCAGACTGGCTGCAAAAACGGCCTTCAAACCCATGCGCGCAATCTCCGGCTTACGCTCCGGAATGATGGTGCCAAGGCCGCCTAGTAAGATGCCGATAGAGGCGAAGTTGGCGAAGCCGCAGAGCGCGAAGGTCAGGATGACACGCGTTTTTTCGGACAGGCCTTCCTGAACGTCCACAAGGCTCAGGTAGGCAATAAATTCGTTGAGAACGATTTTTTCCCCAAAAATCGAGCCTGCCAAGCGCGCCTCTTCCCACGGCACACCGATGGTCCACATGAGCGGCGCAAAGACGAAACCGAGAATCGTTTGAAGCGTCAAGCCTTCCAGTCCGAACAAACCACCACCCCAGCCGAGTAGACCATTGATCAGCGCGATCAGAGACGTAAACGCAATCAGCATCGCACCGACAGCAATGGCAATTTCAACGCCCGTCCCAGCTCCATTCGCAGCAGCGAGAAAGACATTATTATAGTCGTCGGTATCGTCTTCTTCCGCCATCTCAATTTTTTCAACGGGCTGTACAGCGATGTCTTTGGGCACTGGCATGAGGATTTTTGCCATCATCAAACCTGCAGGCGCACTCATAAAGGCGGCAGCGATGAGATAATCCGCACTGATGCCGAGCGCCACATAGCCTGCCATGACGGACCCGGCGATAGAGGCGAGGCCTGAAACCATAATGGTGAAAAGCTCATAACGCGAAATAGTCGGCAGATAGGGCTTAAGCGAGAGCGGCGCTTCTGCCTGCCCGACAAAAATATTGGCAATCGTGTTCAAGCTCTCAATCGGACGCGTCCCTGTCACCCACTGCATGAAGCGTCCGCCCCATTGGACAATGATGGGCATGATCTTGAGGTAGTAGAGCACTTCCATCAGCGCGGCGAAGAAGATGATCACGGGCAGCACGCGGACGAAGAAGATGAAACCAAGATTGGACGGGTCGCCCAACGCGCCAAACATGAAGTTGATGCCTTCATTGGAATAATCGAGCAAATTCTGAAACCCCGTCGCCAACCCGCTCAAGGCTGTTTTGCCGATCGGCACAAACAGGACGAGGACTGCAATCGCGACCTGCAGGGCAAAGCTGGCCATGACCACACGCGGTGAAATGGACTTCCGGTCTGAGGAAAACAGAATGGCAATGGCAAACAGGACCAAAACGCCCAACAGACCCGCGGCAGGATGATTCATGAAAGACTGTCCCTTTTCCCGCCAACACGCCCCTCCCGGGCATTTTAAGGCTTAGCGTCTTGTTACGCGGCTAGCGGCACTTGTCCAGAAGGTCCAGAACCTGAGTCACGGCCATATCCGGATCTGACACAATTTCGGGCGCATCCAGCACAAGGTCTGCGTGGCAAGCGGACGGTAGAACATGCTCATTATGGGCCGGGAAAACCTGCTCTGCGAGTTGTTGACGCACGAAATCAATATGACGCCCGCGTTCTTCCACGTCACGGCGTTCCCGTCGCGAACGGCGCAAGGCTTCCGGGCAGCGCACATAAAGCGCCGCATCCGCCATCTTCACAATAGACGGTTGGCTTAGCACGAGCGTTCCATCGACGATCAGGATATCGCCTTCCGGCGTGAGGTCTTCATAGCCGTTTCGCAGGGAGACCGAAAAATCATAGACGGGGATTTTGGCGGTCTCGCCCGATTGTAAAACGGCCAGAGAACGCGCCATCTCCTCCCAATCAATCGCGTAGGGCTGATCAAAGTCGAAATGATGACGGTCTTCCGCACTGCCAGACGGGCGGTCATGATAGAAGGCATCTTGAGAAATCAGAGTCGCCTGACCCAGCGCCGCTTTCACACGGTGCGTCAGCCAGCTTTTGCCAGAGGCACTGCCGCCTGCAATCAGCAAAGTTTTCATGCCGCAACTCGCCCGTGGTCTACGTCCGTCTTCGACTGCCTATAAAGCGCCTTGCGCGTGGTCTCTAGCCCTCTGAGGCAGGCTGATCCCATGACGCGTTCATAATGCTCACCCATCACGCCATCATCACAGTACTAGGAAATCAATGTGCGCGCCTTGCGAGCGCTGCTCAGTCCGATAGGAGCATCCCAAACTCAGGACCCTTAATTCATGTCAGATACTTACACGCTCTACGGAATGTCCGCGTCACTCTATACGGGTAAAGTCCGCGCCTATCTAATCCATCACGGCATCCCGTTTGAAGAGCGCGGGGCCGGACACCCAACCTTCATGGCTGATATCTTGCCGCAACTTGGTCGGTGGATCATCCCGGTCGTAGTCACCCCTGATGGCACTGTCCTGCAAGACGGCACAGCCATTATCGATTATTTCGAGGCGAAGGAATTAGGGCGCTATTCCGTTATTCCGTCTGATCCTGTCGCGCGATCTGTGGCTTATATTTTCGAGCTCTTTGGCGGAGAAGGGTTGCTACGCCCGGCCATGCATTATCGCTGGGGTTTTGATGCGGACAATCTGGATTTTCTTAGAGTCAATTTCGCAGAGGCGTTTCCCGCAGGCCTATCACCTGATCAGAAGGCGGCCATGTTTGAGCAATCCTCTGGACGCATGCGCAAAGCCGGAGCCGCTTTTGGAGTTTCTCAAGAGACTGCGCCAACAATCGAAGAGACCTATAAAACCTTTCTTGGCTTACTGGACGCGCATTTTACTGCGACGCCTTACCTGCTCAGTGATCGGGCGAGTCTCGGCGATTATGGCCTGATGAATGGTTTATTTGCGCACTTGGCGCGCGACCCTCACCCAGCCCTCATCATGAAACGCCTTGCCCCAGCTGTGTTCACATGGACAGAGCGGATGAACCGTCCTTTTGGCGTGGTGACAAATGAAACAGCCGGGTCATCAGAACCGCATTGGGATACGCTCAATCCCTTGATGAAATTTATCGCCGATGATTTCCTGTCAGAAATCATGGCGCATACGGAATTTACGCGTGCTTGGTTAGACGATGACGCACCGTCGATGGACAAACCAATCGAACGATCTATCGGCATGTGCACTGTCCAGTGGCAGGGCCATCAAATTCAAACAGCAGTCATGCCCTACCGTCATTGGCTTCTGCAAAGATTGCAAGACGAATTCGAAACCCAACCCCAAAAGGATCAGACTCGCATTCACGCGCATCTGACTGAAACAGGACTAAACGACCTTCTCGGAGCCAAGCTGCCACGCCGCGTGGAGCGGCGCGGTAATCGTGAATTCTGGGGCTCTGCTTCCTAGAAATCGCCGCTTAGAGACACCCGCAAAATCGGACCATAGTTAAACTTGATCTCTTCGAATTGCTGAATGACGCCAATGTCACGGCGTGCCGTAAATCGCGTGCGTTCGAAGAACTCTTCCTGGCCCAACAAGTTGCCGAGATTCACATTCAGCGTCATACCGGCAATGTCCTTATGCTCCACAAAAAGAGCCGCATAAGGCTTATCAACACCATTACGATCAATCGAAAAGAGCCGAAACTGTTTTGCAGAGATAAAGCGCTCAATGAACCCGCCATAGGCCCAATCCGTGTTCGGAATGTCGTGACGGAACGAAGCGTCGTAGTAGATTTCCTTGTCGCCATTCAATCGGCGCGAGAAACCCAAAACAGGATCATCGACGGTCGAGTCCCGCCAATCAAAGGTCAGATTCAGTTCGGTTCCCGGTAGACCCCAACGGTCCCCTTTGAGGGTTGAGACAATATCAAACCCGTAGCGGAGTGCATTACCGATATTGCCGACCGCATCGCCGTCAAGACCTACAGGAATACGGTCAACCGTATCGGAAATCGCAGCGCCGTAAAACTCGACCCGAACGGTATTACCTTGTCCAAAATCCTTGTCGAATTCCAAGCTGGCAAGCCAGCTTTGTGACGGCACGAGATCAAAATTTGCGGATCGATCGAGGTCGTCTTCAAGATCGACAGAGGCCACAAAATCAAAGAAGTTGAGCTGTCCAACTTCGCGCTCAATCCGGGCGCGAATGTCAAAATTCTCATCCACCTTATAGGTCGCAGACAGGAAACCCTTGGGTCGCACAAACTCATCTGCCTGACCATTCAGACCGTTTTGCTGTTCCTGCATGAGCTTGGAATATTCCACACCGATTGAGCCCTGCAGGTCGATCTTCGGACCCAAAGGACGGTTATGGGTCATGGTAATTTCGCCGCGATCTTCACTCACAATAAAGCCGGACAGACCTTGACCGATAAAATCGGCGCCGGGGTCTTGCAGGAAAAGCTCCTGCTCTATGTCGAGCTCATTATAGGCGAGCTCGCCCGCAATCTGCCAATCACGGCCTTGAGACGGCGACCAGGAATATTCGGCCCGACCGATCAGTTCTGTTTCTTCACCGATCTGATCAAAACGGCTCGCGCCCAGAAACCCAGTCTCTGGACTATTGACGAAAAAGCTCCGCGACATGGGGGAGCTTTCCCGGTCTAACACACCAGTGAACTTAAGCTTACCGCCAAGCAGTGGGAACTCGTAATCGCCATCCACTTCAAGGTTCCACTCATCTTCGCTGGACCCGGCAAAAGTGACAGAATCATCGCCTAGGTCAGACAAAGGCGTGCGAACAGCACGGGCTGAACGATCAAAGTTAAACAGAAAATATTCGGCGTTTAGATTAGCTTTATGGTCGGGCCGTGGTGTCCACCCAAGATTGATCCCAATACCCGGTCGCGCCCCATTGTTCTGAATGTCCTCTTCGCGGGTTTCGAACAGAGCACCATTCGGATCTCGCAGAGTCTCTGTCGCGAGCGCTCCTGAACGAAACCCGTAATCCCGTAGTGTCACCGTGTAGCTGAGATCACCGAGGCTTTTGATTTCTCCGGAGAGATTAACCTCACCGTTCAGGAAATTCGGCTCCAGCCTTTTTCGAAATTGCGGGTTCCATTCCCAGGTCCCGCTAAGCTGGCTGGAGCGCTCAACGATGAGATCAGCTACCTGACCACTCAATCCGGGAATAGAGAGGGTCGCCCCATCCCGAATGCGAATTTCCACAACACTCGACGCTAAGATCTGATCTAATTGATCAAAGGCATTGGTCTTCCCAGTGAGGCGTTCGCCATTAATCAGAATGTTCGCCCCGCCCTGCCCCAAGCCACGGCGGCTTGTGTCGCCTGTGCGGATTTGGAAGCCCGGTATCCGCTGGATCATATCCAGCGCCGTGCGCGGGACATAAATCTCAAAATAAGAGGCCGGAAAGACATTATCGGAATTGGGTGTGGGAGACGCAGATGTGGAGGCGTCTCCCCCCTCGGTCGCCACAACATCTGTCGGAAGGGTTTCGACAGTCTGCGCAGCGCCCGAATAGGGTAGAATGAGAGCTGAGAGGAGGCAAAGGGAGCCCGTGACCGCGAGATGCGGTTTGTTTGAAACAGTCATGGTCTTGATCTTAGTGAGGGGGTCTTACTAGCGGGTTTTCAGAGTGTTTTTATCGTCGGAATTTGTAAGGCTATCTTATTAAGCTTTTCCGGAGAGCTTGATGGTCAACTGTTCTTTTTTTAGCGACATCTGAACTTTTTGGTCGAGATCGAAACCGCGTGCCTCCAGCAATTTGCGATAGCGTTCGGCCTTGCTCTCTGGAACAACATTCCCGTTCACAGTCATTTCCTCGCAAGTAATTTCCAAATCGACTGTCTTGGCATTTCGCTTGATGAGACCATCAGATTTAAAGGCACTTAACAGATCTGTGTGTAAGGCCCCAATATTGACCGTTCGGCCGTTAAGACTCAATTTTTTGTCTTTGCTCATTGGGCCATTAAAGGTCAGCGTCGTCGCACTTTGGTCTTTATCCCCCGAGCTCAGGGCGCGCGCTTCGGCGTAACGCACTGCCTCTCGGCGCTGGACCTCGGCGCGTGCCCGATCCTGCTCGGCTTTCGCACGTTGCTCCACAGCTTGACGGCGTTGCTCAGACGCTTGACGTCTTTGTTCCGCCGCTTGTTTCTGCTGTTCGACGGCCTGTGCACGCTGCTCCGCGGCTTGACGTTGTTGCTCGGCAGCTTGTTCACGCTGTTTTGCAGCCTTTTCACGTTGCTCGGCCGCTTTCTCACGTTGCTTAGCGGCTTCAGCGCGCGCTTTTTCGGCCTGCTTCCGCTCATACTTCTGCATCGCTTTCAGCACGTCTTTTTCGACCTGCTTTTCTGTCCACTCACGACCGTTCTCAGCCGCCCGAAGCGCCTGCTCTCGAATCGCTTCAACGTCAATCTCTGCCATGCGGGAGATGGCATACTCTCCGGCTTCACCCGCGATCTCTTCGACGGCTTCGCCCCAGACTTCCATTTCTTCACCCCAGGCTTCCATTTTGGCTTCCCAGTCGCCTTCAAAACGGGCTTCGACTTCAGCGCCCCAGGCTTCCATTTTCGCTTCCCATTCTTCATCGAAAGCGTCTGACATCCGGTCGCCCCAGTCTTCCATCTTCTCGCCCCAGGCTTCCATAGCGCCTTCGAAGTCATCTTCGCTGTCATAGTCGCCAAAGATAGGGACCGGAAAAGAAGGCACGGGAGGAATGGCGGGGGCTGCTGGGATCGGTGGTAGGGACGGCATGGCGGGCATTTCCGGCATGGGCGGTAATTCCGACGCATCGACAGTCTTAATCCACTGGTGATTGCCATCATCCGTATTGATGACCAGCTTATCCTTGCCATCTAGCTGGAGGTGAATATCACCTTTAGGAATGACACTCTCAGCGGGCTTTGGGGCGTCAGCTTTTACAACTGTATCCGGCAATTCAAGCGTGGCTTTATCCGCTGGTGGCGCTGGCGGGGCCTCCAAGTCTGTGGCTGATGCCAGTGATACGGTGCTGTAAGCCGCAGTCCCGATGAGCAGAGCGGAAATCGCCGCGGCTGAGAGTTTACTCGTTGAGCGAGAGCTCACGGAGCGACCCATCAGACGGTTCAGACGTGTCAGGAGTGGGCCTCCATCTGCCGCCATGGCGAGTTCATTATGAGAGGCATGCTTACCCAAGCGTAGAGCTGCCAAACCTCGGACCAGATCAGCGGGTTGGCCAGTCACGGCCACGGCCATGTCATCACAGGCCTGCTCCCGATCTTCATCAATCTGGCGCGACAAGATGATCACGGCGGGGTTGAAATAGAGGACTGTGCGGATCGCCGTCTGGATCAACCCCATCAGGAAATCATGGCGACGAATATGGGCGAGCTCGTGCAGGAGAATGGCTTCGACATGAGCCGGAGGCATGGAGGTCAAAAAGCCGGCTGGAACGAGGACGACGGGCTTCAGCGCACCGAGCGTCTGCGGTCCAGCCACATGGGCTGAGACGAACATGCGGATACGCTGGGAAGACCTACTGCGCTCGATAAGCGCCACGAACCGATCGTCCCAGTTCCCTTCGGGTGCGCTCAATCCTGTTGTGGCGAGGCGGCGCGTCTCCGCCCAAGCGCGATAGGCTTGCAAGCTGAGACAGGCGAAGCCGATCGCCCAGACCATACCGAGCCACGGCACCAGCGCTTCAGCGAGGCTACTCTGCGGCGCAGCGCTTGGCAGGACTGTGAAGGATAGCGACATGGCCGTGTCACCGCCCGTTTCGATGATTGTTTCACGACCTGAGGCGATTGTACTCACCCGATCTGTCATCAGAATGACAAAGGTGACCATGAAGGCGGCAAAGGTCGCGATCATACCGCCCATACCAATGAGGTAGCGCAGCCACGCCCGCCGATCTGTCGCCAACATACGCAGCCCGTAAACGATCAATCCGATTAAAGCCCCTTGCCAAAGACTGTGAAGAATTGACCAACCGAGTGCGTCCCAGAAAGCTGTCACATCCATCGACATCGTCTCGTCCCCTTTATTGTGTCCGCCACGCGATGACCCCTACGGCCCCTGGCACTTAAACGCGGCTTATTTGTCAAGCGAGTCCAAAAACTCGCGAATTTTCTCAATATCGTCCGGGCTAGCTTTGTCCGTGCCCAACGCGTGCATCACAAGATCAGGCACTGAGCCCTCAAACGCTGTCGACACAAAGCGATCAAACAGACGCGACTTTGTGTCACTTTCGCCCACAGCCGCGCTGTAATCGTAGGACTTACCTTCGCCAGGCTTACGCGTCACAAGACCTTTATCATGCATGCGCTGGATCTGTTTCAGCGTCGTCGTGTAGCCAACGGATTTTGTGCGGCTGAGATGCGCGTGAATGGTTTTCACGCTGCAGGGCTCATGTTCCCAAAGCACTTGTAAGATCGCTG
>JBCBGR010000006.1:0-22605 GCA_038526555.1 Pseudomonadota bacterium | reverse complement strand
ATAGCCGCCAGCCTCCAGCGATGCGGCCAGTCGAACAGCGTTCAGGTGCACCCGCTCTGCAATGGCGCGCAGGCCTTTGGGCCCATGGAACACTGCGTAAAAGCTTGCCATCACCGCCAACAGCGCCTGGGCGGTGCAGACATTCGACGTCGCCTTTTCCCGGCGGATATGCTGCTCGCGCGTCGAATATTTGCACAAACTCTGGCCTCTGCGCGCTGGCCTTCACGATCCACATGACGCTGCTTGGCGAAGCGGGGATTACGCGTCTGGCGGCTCTGAACCATGAGGCGGCCTGTGACCTCGCAGATCGCCTCGAAAGAATTGCGGGCGTGGAGCTGCTCAACGAGACCTTCTTCAACGAATTCACGCTGCGGCTCTCCAAACCTGCCGATGAGGTCGTTCAAGCCCTCGCCGATAAAGGCGTGCTCGGTGGGGTTCCGCTGACGCGCATTCAGCCCGATGGCGACGCGAACCTGTTGCTCGTCTGCGCAACGGAAACAAATGATCAAGATGATTTCGCGGCCTTTGAGGCGGCTTTGACGGAGGTGTTGTCATGAAGACCGAAGGACGCCCAACCAGCCCTGTCGCGGCGAACACAAACTCCGCGCGCGCCACCGCCTCTGGCTCCAAAGCGCTGGACCAGCAAGTAAAGCTGATCTTCGAAGTCGGCGATCTGGTCACAACAGGTGTGGACTTGCCAGAACCGAAAGGCCCAAAGGGAGGTAGTGCGAGCCGCCTTGGCAATCACGCCCGCAAAGGCACGATTGGCCTGCCGGGTCTCTCTGAGCCCGAAACCATGCGCCGTTATGTGCGCCTGTCCCAAAAGAACTATGCGATTGACCTCGGCGTCTATCCGCTCGGCTCCTGTACGATGAAGCATAATCCGCGCCTGAATGAGAAAGTTGCGCGTATGCCGGGCTTTGCGGATGTCCACCCGCTGCAGCCGCTCTCCACCGTGCAAGGCGCGCTGGAACTGATGCATGAGCTGTCGCACTGGCTGATGACGCTTTGCAACATGCCCGCCGTCGCGCTGACCCCGAAAGCGGGCGCGCATGGCGAGCTTTGCGGCATGATGGCGATCCGGGCCAAACTGGATGCGGACGGTCAGACAGCCCGTCGCCGCGTCCTCGTCCCCGAAGCGGCGCACGGCACCAACCCGGCGACCGCTGTGCAGTGTGGCTTCACCGTGGACCAAATCCCGGGCGACGATAAAGGCCGTGTCGATATGGCGGCGTTCAAAGCCAAGATTGACGAAAACCCCGACGATATTGCCGGGATCATGCTGACCAACCCGAATACGTGTGGCCTGTTCGAAAGCGACATTATTGAGATCGCGGACATGATCCACGCGGCGGGCGGTTATTTCTACTGCGACGGGGCGAACTTTAACGCGCTCGTCGGTCGCGTCCGTCCGGGTGATCTCGGCGTGGATGCGATGCACATCAACCTGCATAAGACGTTTTCGACCCCGCATGGTGGCGGCGGTCCCGGCTCGGGTCCGACGGTCCTATCAGACGCGCTCAAAGACCACGCGCCTGTGCCTTATGTGGTGAAAACGGATGAGGGCTACAGCTTGGTCGAAACGGCCGACGAAGCCAGCTTTGGCCGCATGTGCGCCTTCCACGGGCAAATGGGCATGTATAGCCGCGCGCTCACCTATATGATGAGCCATGGCTCTGACGGCCTGCGCCAAGCGACCGAAGACGCGGTGCTTAACGCCAACTATGTGCAGGCCTCCCTCTCAGACGTGATGACGCCAGCCTTCGGCGGCGTCTGCATGCACGAAGCGCTCTTTGATGACCGATTCTTGGCCGACACAGGCGTGGAGACCATCGACTTCGCCAAAGCCATGATCGATGAGGGCTACCATCCCATGACCATGTATTTCCCACTGGTCGTCCACGGCGCGATGCTGATCGAGCCGACCGAGTCCGAGTCCAAGAACGAACTTGACCGCTTCATCGGCTCCATGCGCCACCTGGCCGAACGCGCCAAAGCGGGCGACACGGAGATGTTCAAGCAAGCGCCTGTCTATGCGCCGATGCGCAGGCTGGACGAGACGCAGGCGGCACGGAAGCCGGTCCTGCGGTGGGTGGAACCGGAGGAGGGGAAGCTGGCGGCGGAATAACGCCTGCCTCGTAAGCGGCTCCGGGGCGAACCCCGGAGCCTTAATCTACCCCAGATGATAGTTGACGCCCGGTCGGGCTTGGCGACCACTTGATAGAGGTCGCGATAGAGGATTGATCCCGGATTATGGGTGCGCACGACATCAATCTGACGACCGCCCTCTTGCAATAACGCTCGCAAAGAGAAGCACCGCTTGATCATACCCTGTGCGTCTGAGTTGAACCAGCAAATACCCTGAGACCGGTATCGCTTCTGAGATTTGACCCAGAAGTAATTGTTGCTTGGGACTGGCAAGTTTTCATTGAACCAAGCAAGTTCACGACGAAGTTCCCTGACAAGCCAGTCGGGAGAATTTGGATTATCCCGAACGCTCGGAACTGACTGAAAAATACCCCGACGTACGGGCTTTCCGCCGCGCAGGCCGAGACCGATCACGTCGTGACCGATAAAACGAATGTACATGATGGGCTCTTGAATGAGAGGAAGGCCTTTGACCGAAAAGGCCAAACGGAAGGGTTCGCAGGCTTTAGCCGTGCGGCGGGCGCTCAATTCCAAATTTACTCATGAGACACATGGGTCTTCTCCACTCAAGGAGCAGGCGCTTAGGTCTTCATTGTCATTGGGTCAAGGCCATCGTGCTTACCAATATCTCCCGCTTCCACTGACCCTACACTGCGATCCACTGTATGGATCGCGGACGCTTCGACGGTGGGTCCATCACCCAACCCTCTCCGCCCGCCGAAACGGCAGGAGATGGACAGGCCGATCAAGTCGGCCTGAGCGAGGGAAGGTGTAACCATACTCTATTGTCATCCCGGCCAAGCCCGCTAGGGCGCAGAGCCGGGACCTATCGGGAAAGCTAGAACGTGAGCGATGTGTCGTGACGTTAGGTCCCGGATCGTCGCTATCGCGCCGTCCGGGATGACAAGGGGAGGATCACTTAAATCCGCTTTCGCCGATTTAATCGGCGAACCCATCACCCAACCCTCTCTGCCAGCCGCAATAGCAGGAGATGGACAGGCCTCCGGATCAAGTCCGGGGCAGGCTGTTCAAGTTGGCCTGAGCGGAGTGGGGGAATGGCACTCTGCCTCTCTCTTTCGTCATCACACAGCTTGACTGTGTGATCCATGACGGGTGTTCAGGGGTATACGATCACGGATTTTCTCACCCGACCCAATTCGGTGGCGCTCTCTATTCAATGCGCGAACTGTTTTATGACAGTGGGTAACCCTCCCTTTTCATAACAGAGAGCAATTCTGGTGCGCCTCATTATGCTTTTAACCTTTTGCAATTATAGAAAAGCCCAATAGAACTGACAGAATGACGCACTGGGGCGAATAGATTCCGGGTGTCGGGGATACGGACTTGTGAGCATGCCTGTTCGCTTGGCCGGGAAAGACCGGGTTATGACATTTCAGCCGAACCTGCCGCGCATCTTTTTTTCAAAGATCGGCAATCAGCAGCTCCGCACTGCGATCTGGACGGGGACCGATAAAGGCTTTGGGAAGCGCACGCCGCTGCTCTTCTTCAACGGTATTGGCGCGAACCTCGAAATCGCACAGCTCTTTGCCGATACGTTTACGGGGCGCGATATTATCACCTTTGACATGCCGGGCGTGGGTGGATCGCCCGATCCGAGCTTCCCTTATCGTCCTTGGTGGGTGGCGAAGGCCGCCAAGCAGATCATGGAAGAGAATGGCTATCACCGTTGTGACGTGTTGGGCGTAAGCTGGGGCGGGGGCCCAGCGCAGCAATTTGCCTGGCAGAATAAGCGCATGACACGCCGCCTGATCCTGTGCGCGACCTCGCCGGGCTGGACGATGGTACCGGGCAACCCGAAGGCGCTGTCCAAAATGGCCTCGCCGAAGCGTTATATTGATCGGGACTTCCTGAAAAAGAATTTTGAAACGCTTTATGGCGATGCCGCCGATCATGCGGGCGATTTTTCGATCAATATGATGCCGCCCTCGATCAAGGGTTATCTGTTCCAACTGGCCGCCATGATGGGCTGGTCGTCTATTCCGATTGCGCGGCGTGTTCGGGCGCGGACGCTGATCATTATGGGGACCGATGATCATATTGTGCCGCCGATTAATGGTAAGCTGCTGGACTTTCTCTATCGTCGGTCGCGCTTGGAACTGATCGAAGGGGCGGGGCATTTGTTCCTGCTGACGCGTCGCGAAGAAACGGTCGAAATTATTCGCGATTTCTTCGGTGAACCCGAAATGCCGATCCCGCATGTAGAGCCCGAAGAGCTGCCCTCAATCAAGGCGAGCTTTGTGCACGCCAATGATCGCCAGCCCGTGCCGATCCCGCGCGCTAATCCCTGATATCTTAAACCCATAGGAGCCTGCCATGTCTGACGATAAATCCTCGAAGAAATCATCCGACATGGCGCGCCGTATCTGGCTTGCGGGCATAGGCGCTTATGGCCGCGCGTTTGAAGAAGGGCGCGACATGGTCCGCGGGCTCTCCGGGGATATTTCAGACAAGACATCCAACGCGTTTGAGACGCTTGCCGAAAAAGGTGAGCAGATCGAAATGGCGGCGAAGATGAAGGGCGTGCAGCTGGCTGGCAAGGCGTCGAGCCTAACAGGGGACGTTCAGAATACACTGGCCATTGATGACCGCATTCAAGCGATGCGCGACCGCCTTTCTGGTGGCGGGTCCGATGATCGCGTGGCAGCGTTAGAGGCGCGGCTGGAACGGATGGAAGCGAAGTTGGACCGACTGGTCGCCGCGGAAGCCGCACGGGCGAAAACGCCGAAGCGCGCGACAACGACGCGGACAAAGAAGACTGCGACCAAAAAAGCTCCTGCGAAGAAGGCGGCTCCTAAAAAAGCCCCAGCGAAAAAAACCGCCCCCAAGAAATCGACTTAGATTTGTGCTAAGGGGGTCACGTGACCCGGCGCTCAAAAACCAAGGATACGATCTTGCGGACCTCGCAGGCGCTCTTCAACAATGAGGGCGAACATGCGGTCAGTTCGGTCGATATCGCCTCTGTCATCGGGATTTCGCCAGGCAATCTCTACTATCACTATAAGGGCAAAGATCCGATCATTCGGGAACTGTTCGCTGATTTTGAAGAAGAGTTGCGGCAGGTCTTAAGCGCACCAATTAATGAGCCGCTCGCGCTGCAAGATAATTGGATATTCCTCTACATTATCTTCGAGGAAATCTGGGACTTCAGGTTCTTCTACCGCAACCCGGCGGAATTGATTGAAAGGATTCCGGAGCTTCGATCGCCGTTTTCGCAATTGCTGGCGCTGAAAGAACGGACTGCCTTTTCGCTTCTGTCTGATATGGAAGAGGGCGGGCATTTATCCTTTGGGGAAGGGGAGAAGGCGGCTTTGTCAGCGCGTCTGACGCAGCATTTTACCTTCTGGCTGCAATATTATCAGCTCCGCGAAGGCAACGTCCCGACCAAGGAATTGATCGACCGCGGTGTCTATCAGAGCCTTGCCATGATCACGCCCTATTGGACACACGGGGAAGGATTTGCCGATCTGCTGCGCGAGGCTGTCGAGGACGATTAAAGCAGTCAGGTTTCACGGGCTGGCACCGGGCTTGCACTGACTAGATCAAGTTCGGCGCATTGTCCCACCTGTCGCCGGATCCGATTGATAGGTCCGCTCCGCTCCCACAGGCCGACCTAACGATAATGTCAGACCCCACGCCTTTCGCGTGGGGTTTTTCTTTGCGCCAGACTGTCCTAAGAGCGCGCAAATTAACAAATGAGGTCAGGAAACAATTATGCTGTCCACCATCAAACGCGAAGCCGGTTTTCTGTCTGGCATGTTGCGGATGCTCAAGTCCGTCAAAGATGTGGATGCGAAATCAAACCACCTTCTGGCGGATGAATTGGAACTCCGCGTCGATGCTTTTGGTCCGAACATCGCCTTCATCGAAGATGATCGCCAATGGACTTATGATGAGACCGAAGACTTTGCCAATCGCGTGGCCGGTTGGTGTGAAGCGCAGGGCATCGTCAAAGGCGATACGGTCGCCATATTCGTGCGCAACCGTTTGGAGTATGTGGCGCTCTGGTTCGGTCTGACCAAGCGCGGCGTTATCCCGGCGCTCATCAATTTCCAACTGGCCGGGAACGCTCTTGCTCACTGCGTGAACATCAGCGACGCCGCCCACATCATTGTCGATGTTGATCTGATTGATAACTGGAAGACCGCACGTGAATATTTGAACGAGGGGCTGACAGAATGGGCAGCATTCGGAGAAGTACCCAAAGGCAATAAGCGGAAGATGAAATCTCTTGATGAGGTCCTCTCCGATATTGTTCCAAATCGTCCGCCCAAATCTGTTCGCGAAGGCCTGACGGCTGGTGGGCAGGGCATGAAAATGTTCACCTCAGGCACGACAGGGCTACCTAAGGCGGCGAAAGTCACCCATGTTCGCGCGCAGAATTATATGCGGGGACTCGGTAATGGTGCGAAAGCAGGGCCAAAAGATCGCATGATGCTGGTCCTGCCGCTCTATCACGCGACAGGTGGTTTGGTCGGTATGGGCGCTGCATTCAGTAACGGTGGCGCGTGCATTATCCGCCCGAAATTCAGCGCGTCCACCTTCTGGGATGACGCGATCGAATATGGCGCGACCATGTTCACCTATGTGGGTGAGCTCTGCCGTTTCCTCCTGTCGACGCCGCCCCATCCAAGAGAACGCGATCATTCCATTCAATGGATCATGGGGAACGGTTTGCGCCCGGAAGTCTGGGAGAGCTTTGTTTCACGCTTTAACATCCCACACGTTATCGAGTTTTACGGCGCGACTGAAGGGAATGTCAGCTTGATTAATCTGGACGGGCCTGTCGGCGCGGTTGGTCGCGTGCCCCCTTATCTGAAATGGAAATTCAATATCGAAATCATTCGCTACGATGTTGAGACGGGTGAAAACCCCCGGGGATCAGACGGTTTTGCGTTGAAGACAGATGTGGGTGAAGTTGGCGAGGTGATCGGTGAAATCCGTGAAGATGACGCCCGTTTCCGGTTTGACGGCTACGAGACCAAGGAGGCGACGCAGAAGAAAATCCTCCGGAATGTATTCAAACCGGGTGATGCCTGGTTCCGTACAGGTGACCTGATGAAGCAGGACGAGCACGGTTATTATTACTTCATGGACCGGGTCGGCGATACGTTCCGCTGGAAAGCGGAAAATGTGGCTACAAACGAAGTCGCTGGCGTCCTGTCAGGCTTTGAAGGGATTACCCAAGCCAATGTCTACGGCGTTGAAGTGCCGGGCTATGATGGGCGTGCGGGTATGGCGGCGCTGGTATCGGAAACGCCGCCTGACCTCGTAGCGCTGAAAGCCTATCTGGATAAGGAATTGCCGCATTACGCCCGTCCAGTCTTCCTACGCTTGAGCAATGAGTCTGAGACGACATCGACTTTCAAGTTCAAGAAGACGAATTTGGTGAAAGCCGGTTTTGATCCGGAGCGGATCAGCGAGCCTGTCTATTACTGCGATCCGGAATCAAAGTCTTACGTGCCGATTGACGCTGAATTGTTCCAGAAAATCAATGACGGGTCGATCCGGCTCTAACTCCGTCGGACACTGACAAAAGGGACCACCGCCAGTGATACAGAAACAAGTCGGCATTTTCATCTTCGACGATGTGGAAGAGCTCGATTTTGTCGGGCCGTGGGAAGTCTTCCAGATGGCTAATGAGGTTGCGCGGCTGACGGATCAGCCGGAGCCATTGAATAATCGTCTCATCTCCAAAGACGGTCAGGACATTACAGCCGTCAAGGCTATGCGCGTGGGGGCCCACGCTGCCATGGCGGATGTCCAAGATTTGGATGTCCTACTCATCCCGGGCGGGAATGGGACGCGCTCTGTCATCAAAGACACGGAAATCATGGACTGGATTGCGCGTGTTGCGCCTGGCTGTGAGTGGGTGACTTCTGTTTGCACGGGGGCTTTCATACTCGCCAAAGCTGGCTGGCTGGAGGGACGTCGTGCGGCCACCCATTGGGCGACCTTTGATGAGTTTAAGCGTCTCGGCCTGAAAGGTGAACTTGTTCCCAATGTCCGGTACGTCCGTGATGGCAATGTCGTGACGGCAGCGGGCGTGTCTGCCGGGATCGACATGTCGCTTTGGCTCCTCGGGCAATGGATGACCCCACAATTCGCCCGCGACGTAGCCCGGGCGATGCAATATGACCCAGTTCCGCCTTACGCCGCCGAGGTTTAGCCCCTAAGTACGGGACTATGTCGTCCAAAAACCTGTTTGAGTCGTTGAGTGAGGCCTGGTCGGAACAGGTCTCTAAACTGACGCCGGATGATCAGTTCCTTGACCGTTTCCAGGACAATTTCCGCCGCATGACCCGTCGCTTTGACGCGCCCGGTCCCGAAGTGCGCGTGCGGGAAACGCTGGAACTGGATGGTGTACAGATACATTTCTTTGTGCCGTTTGGTCCGCTGCCTCCCGTTGGCCCGACGATCATTTATGCGCATGGCGGTGGCTTCGTGACCTGCGATACGGAGACCCATGAAGGCATTATTCGCAGGCTCGCCAACGCCTCCCTGTTTCGCGTCATATCGGTCGAATACCGTCTGGCCCCAGAGCATCCTTTTCCGGCTGGGCCGGATGATGTGAAAACGATCTTGGATTGGGCGCTGTCAGGAGACGCGGAATCCCGCGGTGTCGACCCAGAACAAATTATCGTTGCAGGCGACAGCGCGGGCGCGAACATTGTGGCATGGCTGGCGCAGCAATATCGCGATCAGATAAAGGCACAAATTCTCTTCTACCCGCTCATGCAACTCAAAGATATCCGCCCCACCAATCCCGGACCCCAAGATTGGCTGCAGATCGGTTCAGTCGCGCTGAAATATATTCAGGAGCATTATGTGGCGGGCGCGGACCCGATGAATCCGCGTGTGTCGCCCTTGTTTGAACAGAACTTGGCGGATCTTCCGCCCGCTTACATCCTCACCTGTGGTCTGGACCCCTTGCGAGAGGAGGGGAAAGCCTATGCCGACAAACTCCGCGCGGCAGGGAATGAGGTCGAACTCGTCTTTGAAAAGGCCATGCCGCATGGCTTCCTGAATTTCGCGAAGGCGTTTCCAAGAGCCAATACCATTCCGATTGAAGCGGCAGACTTTGTTCGTAAACATCTGCCGGAATGAATTTTCAACCCTCATCGGCAATCCTGGAACTCGGCAAGGATTTTTATGATCCTGTCGAGGCGGCAGCGTTTCCAGAGCATACGCTTCGCTACGCGGATGAGTATAGCGCGACGGCTATAGGTCTCTCTGACATTGATTGGGTTGATCATTTTGGACAGTTTAAGCCAATAAAAGGCTCACTGACTGAGCCGCTGGCACTGCGATATCACGGTCATCAATTTCGCCATTATAATCCCGATATTGGGGACGGTCGTGGCTTCCTCTATGCGCAGTGTTTGGATGATGATGGGCGGTTGTTGGACTTCGGAACCAAAGGGTCGGGCCAGACACCTTTTTCTCGAAGTGGGGATGGTCGACTAACATTGCTGGGCGGTGTCCGAGAAGTCCTTGCTACGCGTTACCTAGAACATCTCGGCGTCAATACATCACGATCCTTTTGCCTGATTGAGACAGGCGAAGAATTGCAACGGCACGATGAGCCCTCGCCGACACGCTCCGCGGTTCTGACGCGTTTGCAGCATAGCCATATTCGCTTTGGGACCTTCCAGCGGCAGGCTTTCTTTCAGCGAACGGATAATCTTGAAAAACTGGTCGATTATTGCCGACAGCATTTCTACTCGAGTATTGAGCGACCCGCTGATCTCTTGCGTGAGGTTGCCGCCCGGAGTGCTGACCTTGTTGCCAGCTGGATGGCGGCAGGATTTGTCCACGGGGTGATGAACACGGACAATATGAATATTACGGGCGAGGTGTTTGATTTCGGCCCTTATCGCTTTCTGCCGCATTATGACCCTGGATTTACGGCGGCCTATTTTGATCATGGCGGGCTTTATGCTTTTGCGCGCCAGCCGGAAGCGATGGGTTGGAACTTAAGCCAGCTCGCGCAAAGCCTCTCCTTGATCGAAGAGGATCAAAACCTAATCGACGCGCTCTCATCTTATGCGGATCATTATGGGGCTGCTTTGGTCAAACATATGTTCCGGCGTTTGCGATTGAAACCTGCGTCTGGCGCTGTTGAATTTGTCAAAGCGACGTTTGAGGTTCTGAATGAAAGCCGGGTGAATTGGCCAACCTTCTTCCATGACTGGGCTGGCGGCCCGGCCAAAGCGCCGTTGCAGGAATATCCAGATACAGTTTGGGGTGATTGGAAGTCGCTTTACGCCAAATTTGAATCTTCGGAACCGCGACCCGAGTCGGATCAACCTGCCACTCTACTTTATGATGAAATCGGGGCGCTATGGCAGCCTATCGCGGACCAGGATGACTGGTCCGCCTTTGAGGCTAAGCTGGCGACGTTTAAGCGCCGATAACCCCGCCATCCTTGCGACGGATTGCGAGAATTGACGGACGCGGCGGGAGACCCGGTTTGAAATCGGGCCAACGTGTCCCGGGGTTTTCATAGGTTGCCCCGTCTGTATCGCCGGGGTGTTGAACCGCGACGAATAATGTCCGTCCATCGGGCGAGAATTTAGGTCCACAGACCTCTGCGCCTGCTGGGGCACGGAAGAAAGCGCGTCCGGTTCCACGACCGTCTTCATTGGTTTCCATCGCCCAGACACCATCAGCCGCGCCTGTTTTCTCATTGCCATCTGTCGAGACCCAAAGACGCCCTGACGGATCAATCGCGCAATTATCGGGGCTACCGAACCAGCCATTCTCGCTGGTTTCCGGGTTCCAGAGTGTGTCTTGGGCGGGATCGCTGGGGTCGCCACAGCGGACCAGAATATCCCAGCGTGACTTTGTGGCTGTGAAATCGCCATTCGGTTCGGTAATTTCGATAATGTGGCCATTCACATTGTTGGCGCGCGGGTTGGCTGCGTTGGTCTGATCCTCTTTCCGGCGATGGTTGTTAGTCAGCATGACCCAGACTTTGCCCGTTGCGGGGTCAGGTTCGACATCTTCGGGGCGGTCCATCGGTGTGGCTTCCAGCAGGTCGGCGGCTCGACGTGTTTCGATCAAGACGTCTGCTTGGGAGGCAAAACCGTTCTCAGGCGTTAGTGGGCCTTCACCGTGGATGAGGGGCAACCAAGTGACAGTTCCATCATGATCAAACCGCGCTACATAAAGCGTTCCGTGATCGAGCAGGTCGCGATTATTCTCAGGACGATCCGCATCATAGGCATCGCGGCTCACGAACTTATAGACATAATCGAAGCGCTGATCGTCGCCCATATAGATGACGACGCGACCATCTGGCGCGATGACGTTTTCCGCCCCTTCATGTTTGAAGCGTCCTAAAGCGGTCCGTTTCTTCGGCTGTGAGCTCGGGTCAAAGGGGTTGACCTCGACAATCCAGCCAAAGCGGTTGGGCTCATTGGGTTCCTTGGACACATTATATCGATCCTCGAAGCGTCCCCACTGATACCATCCGCTCGGAACACCGTAGCGTTTATGGTTCTCCGCTTCATGATGGCTTGCGGGGAGTTCGCCCAGGAAATTGCCGTTGAAGTTTTCTTCGGACATCAACCAAGTGCCCCACGGCGTGATCCCGCCCGCGCAATTATTCATCGTCCCTGCAACGGTCAGACCTTGCGGGTCTTCACGCGTCATCATCCGGGGCGAGCCCGCGGCCGGGCCGGTCACTGTCATCGGTGTGGTATGCGCTGTAATGCGGCGATTATACTTGGACCCGATGACGGGCTTCCATCCGTCAGCTGTCTCTTCGATTTCGACAACACTGCCACCATGCGCCGCCATTTCTGTGCGGCAAAGCTCTTCGGTCATAGAGGCCGGATAGGTCGCCGCGACGGCAGGCAGCATCAGAGGCGTGGACGTATATTCGTGATGCACGCAGAGTAGGGCGCGTGCGCGGCCGTCTGCCGTGTCGTCTAACGGAATAAACCCGATATAGTCGTTGTTATAACCAAACTGGGTCAGCTGATCCGCTTCTGACGGATTGGCCGGATCATAGGCGGCGCTGTTCGCGAAGAGCGGATCGCCCCAGCGGATGACGAGGTCTGCCGTGTAGCCGTCTGGCACATGATGGGTGCCATCAATGCCGCGCGTGATTTCTGCAAAATTAAAGACGCTAGAGCTCGCATCATTCGAGACGGTCGGATTGGACCGGGTCGCACAGCCCGACAGTGCCATGGCAGAAATCCCGGCCAGACCGCCGAGCATTCCGCGCCGGCTCAGACGGGTCTCAATAATATCACCAATAGAAGGCGCGCCCACTTTGATCCGCGGATTGGACGGAATGTTTTCAGACTGATCCATAATGAAGGTCCCCTTTGAGCCTATCGCTCTAACCTGTTTGCGCGACGAATTCATGTCATCGATGCGTTTTGCTTGCATTCAAAGCAGCGACCCCGACTGGATTTGAACCAGTGGCCTCAGGATTAGGAATCCGACGCTCTATCCACCTGAGCTACGGGGCCTCAAGCAAAAACTAACGGACTCACGGGTGCAGGCCAAGCCGGATTCGACAGCTCGCCTACTGCGACGTAGAGAAGCGATCATGATGAGCACGTCTCACATATCCCGCCGGACGGGCCTTTTGGGTCTAGGTGCGATCGGCGGCACAGTTTTTATGGGCGGCCTACTCGGAGGTGGGCTGAAAGCGTCCGACTTGGTTGCTGGCGAAGTGGACCGCGTCGCCGCCGTTACGAGTGGGCAGACCCTAACCCTTTCATCAGGATTGAAAGTTCGTTTGGCGGGTCTCTCCGCGCCTCGACGCGATGACCCGTTTGGGAGGGAAGCGCAGGAGGCTCTGTCCGGTCTTGTGCGGGGCCGCACCGTTCGCCTGTCTTATGGTGGCGATATGCGTGATCGCTACGACCGTGCCCTCGCGCAACTCCATCTGATCACACCTGAGGGTGAGGTGGATTTTTGGGTGCAAGCCGAGATGGTGCGATTGGGTCTAGCCCGCGTTTACACATGGCCAGATGAGCAAATTGACTTTGCGGCGCTCTATAATCTGGAACATGAGGCGCGCTCCAGAGGACGTGGGTTATGGAGCCACGAAGCTTATCAGGTGCAGGGACCAGAACCGAATGCGTTGGCGCAGAAAGTCGATAGTCTTCAGCTAGTTGAAGGTATTGTCACCAGCACAGCCGATGTGCGGGGACGTGCTTATCTAAATTTTGGTGCCGACTACCGCACGGATTTCACTGTGGCTGTCGCCAAGAAACATCGCAAACGGTTTCAAACCTATGATCCGGTGAGCCTAGAAGGCGCGCGCATTCGTGTTCGGGGCTGGATTGAATTGGTGAATGGCCCGATGATCTGGGCGAGCCATCCGGCCCGTATTGAGGTGCTTAGTTAACCTGTCCTACTGGCACGCAGACATTGGCGTCTGTCAGAATCAAATCGGGCGTATTCGTATCAGGATCATCGCGCAGGAGCTTGCAGGTGGGCTCATCGCCGTCATAAGTCAGCTCTAACCGGAAATGAGCTGGGGGAATGAGGCGCACTTGTCCTGTCGCTGTCGCCCGCCCGCGGTCTTTCGCCAGAAGTCGCCCGTCACCTTTTAGCTCTTCTGGGTCGACAATGTAGTCAGATCCAAGCGTGTTTTGGATATGGTTTCGGATCAAGTCCCGAAGCGCCGCGTCGGGTGCTTCGGCAAGGCGGGCCGCTTGGGGTTTCTTAGCGTGCGGCAACACAGTCTCGCATCCCATCAAGGCCGCACTTCCCAGTGCAATCAGTCCGATATGCCGCACACTCAGCGCCATTATGGGAGACGATGGCCAAGCTCGCGCCCATTCAGAACGCGTGAGAACTCCAAGGCCTGAACGCGCGGATCGTTCATGAGATCCAACGCAGAGTCTGTCGGTATATCTGAGGCCACTTTGCTCGATACAGTCGAAGCTGTGGACGCCGGACAGGCCCCTGTTTCCGCGTAGCTAATCGCAGTCGCTAAGAGTGCCTCTTCAGGGTCGCCCAGCAGCTTGGTGAAATCATCATCGACCGGGCACCCCGGAATCACGTCGCCGGCAGTGCTCACAGGCTGTCCCGGCGAAAAGCCATCAGCATAATCACCGAAATTCTTGGAATTCACGCCGCGGAATTGAATCGTGAAAAAGGTCGTCCCGCAATTGTCCGTTGCGTAAAACCCGTAAGGTTTCCCGCATGTGGTTGAACCAATCTGGATGACTTCAATATCGATACCTCGCAAACCGTTCATGACGGCTTCTGAGGCTGAACAGGTCCGTCCCGTGGTGAGGACAAACACACGAGGCTTACTCACGCTCGGCGCGGCGCGGCTGCTCGGTACAGTGAAGCCGACACCTGTGTCGTAGAAAGGCGTCGGGCGGATCGGCTCTCCTGTAACGGGATTCACGCCATTCGCCTTGTCGTTGAACTGCAAGGTCTCAAAGTTGAACCCGTTCGTCAGCGTCGGACCCGCGATCATGTAAGAGAGCTGAGAGGCAATCGCGAGCAGCCCACCGCCATTATAGCGAAGGTCAAGGACGATATCGTCAATATTGGCAGCTTGGAGTTGGTCGAACGCATCGAAGAGGGCCTCTTCAGCTGTGATCGGCGAGAAGGTGGTGAAATGGACATAGCCATATTTTCGACCATTCACGTCCAGGACTTCGACTTCATTGACGGGATCTTCCGTGACTGTGGCTGACGTGACTGTCACAGTCGACCGCGTGCCGTCGAGCGCTTCAATTTCAAATGTATGGTCTTCGCCAGGATCAGACGGGAAAAGCCCGTCATTCAGCGTATCCGTATCGCTGCCATTCATGACGCTGACGCCATCAATGGTCAGGAGTTTTGTTCCCCGCGTAAAACCGGCGACAGCGGCAGGCGATCCCGGCTCGACATATGCAACCCGGATATCGCGTGGTGGGGCCGATTGAAGGATCACAAATTCAGCGCCGTAGCCTGAACTGGAGCCAGAGGTGCGAATTTGCAGCCATTCCGCCGAATCATAGGTGAAATGGAACTGATCCACGGGATTGCCGGAAACAGTGACAGCGTTGGTTTTGAGTTCGTCGAAGTAGGACAGGGCGGTCGAGAAATTATTCGGGTTCTGGTCCGTGATTTCATCATACCAAAGGTACGTTTCATCTGACCAAGAGCGCAGCCAGAAGAGTTCGTCTGATAATGTGCCAGAGCGGTCGTCAAACGCATCGCCATTAGCGTCGACACCCGACCGGGGCGCTGCACAAAGGCTCTTAAAGGATGATGCAGGTTGGAATTGACCCTGTGTCCATGTGTTCTCAGAAGACGTTGCTGGTGGTGGCGCAGGGGCAACAGGTGTCGGCGCGACGCTTTGTTGGGACGACCCGCCGCCGCCGCCACAGGCCACGAGAAGCGCTGATCCCAACATCAAGGTAAGCGGAGTCCAAATTCTTGTCATCAATGCCTCGCCTGCGTTTGTCTAACTCCAGTACTAAATGCAAAAAGCCCCTGCGCAAGCAGAGGCTTCATGTCGTTACAAAAGGTTTAGATGCGCTTGCGCGTCTAAAGTCGCCTACGCGGCTTCTTCATTCTCATCATTATCATTGTCTTCGGCTTCCTTGGCAGCTTTCGCAGCTTGACGAGAGCGCGCTTTTGACAATGTGTCGAGAATATCAGCCATGGCCGAATCATGTGTGCATCGGCGGATTGCTGCGACTTCGCGCATCATCCGGTCGAGTGAGCGTTCATAAAGCTGGCGCTCAGAATAGGATTGCTCCGGCTGAGCTTCTGTCCGGTGTAGATCACGAACCACTTCAGCCACGAGGATGAGATCGCCAGAATTGATCTTGGCTTCATATTCCTGGGCGCGGCGTGACCACATGGTGCGCTTGATGCGGGCGCGGCCTTTTAACGTTGTGAACGCATCCTTGAGGATCAGATCATTAGACAATGCGCGCATGCCAGAGGTCGGAGCCTTTGTTGTGGGGACACGCAGGGTCATCTTGTCCTGCTCGAACTTGACGACATAAACTTCAATATCGAAGCCTGCGATCACTTCCTGTTCGATGCCGATGACTTCGCCCACGCCGTGCGCGGGGTAAATCACATGTTGGCCGACTTTGAAGGTGACAGATTTTTTCTTGGCGTTAGCCTTTTTTTTCGTTGCCATAGAGACGGAGAGCCTTTGTCTTATCTGTCCGGTCGTGGGCTATTGCCGCCGGACTTCGCCGAAATAAAAGCAATGGCGCGAGCCTCTTTATGAGCCTCAACGCCATCTATGACGTTCTTATAACACAAATTTTCGCAAAAAGCGAATCTGATCGTAAGATCGGAGTTTCACTGAACTGTCATGCTGTTTGAAAGCTGTTCTTAATACTTTTGCTGCATTAGGTTGTAATTACAACATAAACGTAGTCGTGCGGGTGGGGGCCGGCGAAAGGGATTGAATGATCCAAGTTCTACTCGTTGATGATGATCCAGTCATCCGCATGCTCGTCGACCATGGCTTGGGTATGATCACCAGCAATCAATACCAAGTGACGTATGAAAGCCGCTGTCACGACGCTCTGGTTCACGTCAATCGTCAGGCGTTTGATCTCATCCTTCTTGACAATCGACTGTCGAAAACAGTGACGGCGAAGGCAACGGTCCCACTTTTCCGTCGATCCCGTTTCAAGTCACCCATTGCTATTATTTCAAGCGATATCAGCGAAGACTACTTGTCGAATCCGTCCATTCTGGGTGTCGACTATATCGTTGATAAGAAAAATCTGATGCAATTCCTGAAAGACCAGGTGGCCTTATCAGAGCTACTCTCAACAAAAGAAGCTATTTAGGCTCTATTCGTCGCCTGTTCCGGGTTTCGGTGAGAAATATTTCTCAAACTTCCCGGTTTCATCCTCAAACTTTTCACGGTCGGCAGGCGGCTCTTTTTTCACTGTGATGACAGGCCAAAGTTCAGCATATTTGGAGTTGATTTCCAGCCACTTACCGTCTGGGTCGTCCTCTGTATCCGGAACAATCGCATCCACCGGGCATTCTGGCTCGCAAACGCCGCAATCGATGCACTCATCCGGATGGATGACGAGCATGTTTTCACCTTCATAGAAGCAGTCCACCGGACAGACTTCAACACAGTCCATAAACTTGCACCGAATGCACTCATCTTTAACGATGTAGGTCATGCGCGGCGCTTTGGCTGCGAGAAGAGCTGCTGTCAACCAGAGGTGTCGGTTGAGGCCGCTTCTTGCAGATCAAGATAGAGTGAACGGGCCTCTGGCGCCGGACCGCGCCGGGTGCCTTGGGCAATCATCTCGACATGGACAAGGCGTTGATGCCGCATAAAGCTCACCTGATCGCCGGGGCGGATTTGAAAATGCGGTTTTGAGATTCGGTTCGTCTCGCCCGCACGCGTCAGACGTAATTTCTTCTTCCCAATCAGGGTCTGCGCTTCAATGCGAGTCTTGCAAAGACGCGTTCGGTAGAGCCAGACATCAAGACGGCAGCTATCAACACCTAAATCGCTCAGGATTTATCGCCCTTAGAGCTATCATTGGTCTTTAACGCCGCGAGTGCCGCAAATGGCGAGTTTTCGAGCGATTTGCTGGGTCTTGCTGCTTCACCGGCAGAGTAGTTTGAACTTGCATTCCGAGGCGGTTTCTTGCCGTGTGGTTTCCGTCCACCCTTTTGTCCACGGCGATCGCCACCCCGACGGTCACCGCGGGGCTGGCGTGCAGGCAGGTTCCAATATTCCAGACTGGGGACATCGCGCGACGTGCCGTCTTCCAGCTGCTCGCGGGGAATATAGACGTTCAGAGGTGTTTTCTTGCGCTCGCGCGGCTTCTTGGGTGCCTCAGCTGCCGGAGATGTTTCACCATTGGTTGACGATGTGTCGGGTGTATGTTCCGTCGTTTGCACAGCGTCTTTTGGAGCTTCCGCTTGGGTTTCAGGGGCTGAAGCGGCGGCAGCAGGGGCTTCGGTCTCCGCTTGCGGCTCAACAGGTTTTTCGAGTGGCGCTTCAGCCGTAAAGGGCTTGTATCCCAGAGCCACTAGGACGCCTCGCGTTTCCTCGAGAGACGCCCCTATAATTGCGAGCATTTCGCTCATGATCTGGAAAGTGGGGCGTTGCGGTTTCTCCAGTGCAATGGCCTCGAACTGACCTTGCGCATCCCGGATTTGTGTCGCGAGGCGGTTCAGGATGTCAAAACGAACAATGCGCGGGCCCACGGCTTTATAGCCCGCAAGCGACAGGGCTTCGGTGGTGAAGTTATCTGATTTCAAATCGCCTTCATTGGGAATGGAGGTTACGCCGGCAAAGGGAATAAACGGTTTGCGATCCCCACCTGCACCATAAGCGACAAGCAGCGAGAGCAAACGCGCGGGCTTGGGCTTCATCAATTCGGGCATGAACACATTATACTGACCGAATTGGACGCCGACGCTGCGCAGGTCCCGGCGTTCCATCTGACCCAGATCACGGACTAGCTTGCCATGTTGGCGGCGGTCCAGGGAGCCGTGGGTTTCGAGCAGCGTGAAGGCGAAGCCTTTAGAGGCCGGAAGAGCATCCGGACGATCTTGCAGCTCTTTGAGCTTCTTCAGCGGAGCCAAATGGGTTTCGACTTCAGAGCGTACGAACTCCCGCATTCGGTCTTCGGCCAGTTGCCGCAAGGTTGGATTGCCTAATTCACCGCCAACCACTTCTACGTCGGGTGTAAAGACAGAACCCGACTTGGCGATGCGTCCGACGACCATCCCGCCCCATAGGATTTCACCGGTATCAGAGAGTGTGAAGATGGCGTGCTGGCCAGAAGAGAGAGAGGTGAGGCGACGATCCACTTCGGGCGTAACCGCTTTGACGGCCGCCGCTTCAAGCGCCTTCGCTTCTAGATCAGACGCATTGGCGTCACGCGTAAAGCTCAGCCCGTTAAGCTGTCCAATGAGGTGTCCGTCGACGAAAACTGATCCGTCGTCCTTGATGGATGCGTCCATGGGGGCTCCCGATCCGATCCCTTTGAGTAGCGAAGATGTCCGCCGATCAACAAAGCGGGCGATCAGCCCTTCGTGCAAGGCATCTGACAGGCGATCTTCGACGGCCCGTGCTTCGCCTGCCCAATGTTCACCATCGTGCATCCAGCTGGATTTAGCAGCGCAATAGGTCCAAGTTCGAATATGCGCAAGCCGTGCGGATATAGCATCGACGTCTCCGCTGATATCGTCGCAGCGCTGTATCTTTTTTGCCATAAACTCATTGGAGAGTTTTCCGCCGCCTGAGACGAGTGTGCGGTAAATATCCTGCAAGAGCCTGACATGGGCGTCTATGGTCAGGTTGCGGAAATCCGGAACCTGGCAAACATCCCAGAGCTGTTTGACTTGGGCGGGGACTTTGATGGCATTGGCGACTTCCGGAATGGCCATAAACCGTTCAAGGCTCTGCTCATCTTCCGCGCCTTTGATGCGGCGCAGGCGTTTGGTCGGGCGGGGCGCGTGCAGGCTATCAACTAGCGCAGTGAGTGAACTGAACTCCAAAGCCGAATTCCGCCATTCGGCATAGTTCAGGCTTTCAAAGTGATGACGGACGATCCGGTCGACCAGATCTTCATCCATTTCGGGGCAATCACCTGTCGTTCCAAACGTGCCCGCCTGTCGGAAACGCCCCGCCCGCCCAGCGATCTGCCCAGCTTCCATAGGTGTGAGATAGCGTCGTCGCCGCCCGTCATATTTGGATAGAGAGGCGAAGGCGACGTGATGAGTGTCCAGGTTGAGGCCCATGCCGACGGCATCCGTCGCGACGAGGAAATCCACTTCGCCGCTTTGGAAAAGTTCAGCTTGGGCGTTCCGGGTGCGCGGCGATAGACCGCCCATGACCACAGCCGCCCCGCCGCGAAGACGCCGGATGGCCTCGGCCAGCGCGTAAACCTGTTTGGCGGAGAAGGCGACGACGACCGAGCGCTTCGGCAAGCGATTGAGTTTCGTCGGCCCAGCATAAGTGAGTTCTGAAAACCGCTCGCGCCGATCAAACTGAATGTCAGGGACAAGCGTGCGCAGGACATCCCGCGCCGTTTCCGCGCCGAGAAATAAGGTTTCTTCATAGCCACGGGCATTGAGCACCCGGTCGGTGAAGACATGGCCGCGTTCATGGTTCGCCATGAGTTGCACTTCATCCACGGCGAGAAAGGCAAAGCGCTTCTCGACCGGCATGGCTTCGACAGTGCAGACATAGTAGCGCGCATGTTTCGGGATGATCTTCTCTTCACCCGTGACGAGCGCGACGCTGTTCACACCAACGCGGGCGACAATCCGGTCATAGACCTCGCGGGCCAGCAGGCGCAGCGGCAGGCCTATAACGCCGGAGGCACGCCCCAACATCCGCTCGACAGCATAATGCGTCTTGCCGGTATTGGTGGGACCGAGAATACCCTTAAGAATCGGCTGGAAGGCCATGTTGTGGACATGGGGCATTCATGAGGAAAGGCAAGTCTGACCTTTCGTTTCACCGTGATCATTCTCTGATAAACTTTGTCGCGTAAGAAGGCTTATGCGCCGCTTTCTCATCGTTCTGAATGTGATGCTTCTGTTCGCACTCATTGCGGCAGGCCTGTTTCTTTGGCGTGGTCTCCACATTGATGAGAGTGTCGTCTTCTTGCCTGTTGAGCGTCCGGATCGCACCGCGCTGACGTTGCGCGGCGAAAGTCAGCTGGATCAGGTGCTTCATGACCGGGTGACGCTTGGCGGAGAAACCATTGCGATGACGCTTGTCGGCGAAGACGTTGGTCCCTTGATTGTCTCTTGTTTCGGCAATGCCTCAGATCGCTATCAGCAGGGCGTTGATTACGCCGCGAAGATCACGCCTTTCGGCCAGGTCCTGCTCTGGGATTATCCCGGTTATGGCGATAGCTCAGGCGAAGCGCGAGTCGCACCTGTTGAAGCCGCGGCCAAGGATTTGGTGTCATGGGTCGAGGCTTACGCCCAGAACCGCCCTGTGATCTTCTGGGGGCATTCTCTCGGAGGATTTGTGTGTTCGAACATGGCCTCGCAGGCGGCGCGTGTTGATGCGCTGATTCTCGAAACGACAGCCCCAGGAATTGAGGCTGTGGCCAAAGCCTGGACGCCTGCCAATATTCCGCTCCGCGTGACGTTTGATGAAGACCTCATGCGGTTTGATGTTCCAGCAGCAGCGAAACGCGTCAATGCACCCATCCTCATAATCGGGGCAGGGCGAGATCGGGTCCTGCCTGTTGAACTGTCCCGTCAATTGTCAGAGGCACTGCCAGACGCCACCTACCTCGAGCTGCCCAACGCCACCCATTTTTCGGCTGGATTTGATCCGCAAGCCCAGTCCGCTGTGGCAGAACTGCTCAGCGACCTCTAATCGCCATAGATCGTTTGTGTGCCATCGGACGCAATAACCGTCATCTGCGTCATCTTGATGACCGCCGTGAAGCCGCTGATTTTGTAGGTGAATCGCATCGGCACGTAGAGATCGGCCTCGGGCACATAATCGAAATAGACGTTGACGGGTGTGCTGGCTTCTTCCTCACTCGGTAGATCTTCAGGGTCAAACCCTGAGACGGGTTCATAATAGGCATGGCAGTGAATAGCGTCCTGCTTGTCGCCGAGGAACTTCACGCGCCGTATGCCAACAGGCTCCAAGCGCAGATTGTAACGCTGTTTGGAGTCAAAAACGGGGACGGATCCGGTACAGAGATCATCTTGGTTGATACGGCCCTGTCGGGCCATTTGCAGAAGGATCGAAACGGTATCGAACGCGCTATACCGCTCCTCAGGTGGGGCGGGTGGAATGCCTTGGCTGCCGAGGGCGGGGACAATCTCAACAGATACTTTCTGCGCGTCGTGGTCATAATTCATCTCAACACGGCGATTCTTCTTGTCCGTATTCTGCTGAACGTGAAAATCCGGGCGCAAGTCACCCTCAGAACGAATCGTTCCGCGCGTGACGGACCAGATATCGAGTTTTTTCAGGAGCGCGCCGAGGCCAGATGTTGTTAGGTCCGTGTAGGCGGCATAATCTGTGTCTGTTTCATAACCCAGATAGTTGATCCGGATCATGCGCAAGCCCAACACATAGCCCTTCATTTCAAAGCCAAATTGTGTCGCCCCGTCCGGGGCCGGGGGAATCACATAAGGGTCTTCTCCAAATGTCTGCTCATTCAGCACAGGCATGTGGCGTCCTTGCTCAATCAGGTTGGGCAAAATAATACTCTCTTGTGCGAGCGCTGGAAGGGTGGCTGCGAGAAGGCTGAGTGTCAGGATTTGTTGTTTCACAGGGTGTCTTAGCGCGCTACACCTTTGCCTGTCATGAACGCAGCCTGTCATATCCGGTAAGGTTTGATCTGCCGAGATGACTTGACCTTTTAAGATGGTGGGCCTAATGCGCGCCGCTGAATATCCCGCACCTGCGGGCTTTTTTGATTTTCGAACGATAAGCCCCTTCTTAAAGGCAACGATCATGTCACGCACTTGCGA